>JAKZUY010000122.1:0-21562 GCA_047516345.1 Dehalococcoidia bacterium
GACCAGCTTCGTAACGGGGCCCAGCAAGATGCCGGTGGCGGTGTATGCGATGATCGAGTTCAGGCCGAAACGGCTGAAGACGCCCTCGGCAAGTTTGGCTACTATTATGAGCAGCCCAATGGATAGAAGCGCTTCAAGAAACATTTACGACTTAGCCCCCGCGATGGACGGTCTTGGGCCGGGTTTTGCCACCACGCGTACCGTGTCCTGACGCGATGCCGCCGGACACGGTCGAAGCGCTGATACGGGAGTATGGGAAATGGCCGCGCCCACGATACCCCAACTTTTCGTTGGGACCGGGCGAACGTCGGGCAACTCAGAGCCGTCTATCATGGGAATCTGACGGATTTAGGCTCTGGAAAGAAACCGCGATCACAAATTTCTCTCTCACTTTCAACTGCCCACCGCCATTTACCTGCCCATCAATTGTAGAATCCGATAGATAGTCGCACACTTGGCGCTCAGGTGGCGTTCTGGACGTGCCGTGTCGGCTGCCCGGCAGGGCAAATTACGTGCCGGAACCGGTCACGGTCCGCGGAAGAATCGGCGGGGGGCCCGAATCGCTCGGGGATGCAAGTTTTCTGGCGTTTGCGGTTGACGAATTCTGGTTATGGCACACAAATACAAGCATATGAGCGCTGTTTTTGCGCAGACTTAGCAGCGGGGACTGCACCAGATGAAATTAGTAACGACAACGATCCAGGCGAACAGGCTTGATTCCGTATCGGAAGCCTTGATGGGCATTGGGGTAAAGATCATTACCACAAGCGAAGTGACAAGCCTCAACGACGATGGCGTCTTCGCCGCCATGATCAGGGTTGAAGCGGCTGTAGACGATGATAAGGTCGAATCGGCTGTCAACGCTATCGCACAGGCAAGCTTTAGCAGCGATTCCGGTCGAATACACGTGATCAACTGTGAGCAGCCGCAACAGCGGCAGCCGCAAAGCGCGGCAGTCGAGGCGCCAGCGCCTGCACCAGACCCGGCGCCGACCATTGTATCCGTATCTATCGGCGGGTCGTCGTCAATGACGACCGAAAGAACGGGGTCGATATTGATAGCATCCGCTAAAGGGCGCATTGATGGCGTTAACGCCACTGCGGTGCAAGGGGTGCTGTCAGACGCCTATGAATCTGGCATCACGCTAATGCTTCTGGACCTGAGCAAGCTCACTTACATCAGCAGCGCGGGCCTTCGGGTTATCATGCTGACCGCAAGGACGCTGGACAGAAGCGGGTCAAAATTTGCCGTTGGGTCGCCGTCCAGCGCCATTCGAGAGGTTTTCCAGATCAGCGGTTTTGACCAGATTATTCCGATTTTCGACTCGCGGGCCGAGGCGATCGATTCGCTGGGTTCTTGAATAAGCAAATCACTAAAGTAGGACAGCCAGAACTTTCTCTGAATCAATTGCCCGATAACCGGCCTGGTCCAGGAGCCCGGTAGTGAACAATAAGACTTCCAACATCCTCGTTGTCGACGACGAGCCGGACCTTGAACCGCTGGTCAGGCAGCGTATGCGCCGCCACATCAGGTCCGGCCGTTACGCGTTCGCATTCGCATCTAACGGCGCCGAGGCTCTCGAGCATCTGAGGCAGGACAAGAGCATCGATATGGTGCTGTCCGACATCAACATGCCCGTGATGGATGGCCTGACGCTGCTGGAACGCATTCCCGCCGTTAATCCCGACATTAGATCAGTGATCATGTCGGCGTACGGCGACATGGCGAACATCCGCACGGCGATGAATCGGGGCGCTTTCGACTTCATTACCAAACCCGTCGACTTCAAAGACCTGCAGGTCACGATCGACCGCACACTTCAGCATGTCATTGAGTGGCGGGAGGCCAAGTTGTCCGGGGAAAGGTTGGCAGCGCTGCAAAATGAGCTCACGCTCGCGAGCCGGATGCAGCAGTCGATTCTTACCACCGAGTTTCCAGTCGCCCAGGACTACGAGGTATTCGCCAGCATGGAGCCCGCTCGAAACGTGGGAGGAGACTTTTACGATCTTATCTACCTGAAAAATGGACGTATCGGCCTAACCGTCGCGGATGTGTCGGACAAAGGGGTCCCGGCCGCCCTCTTCATGATGTCCAGCCACACGTTGATAAAAAGCGTGGCACAGACCGACGAAAATCCCAGTCACGTCCTTGAGACGGTCAATAATCTTCTACATGAGAACAACGATTCCTTCATGTTCGTCACTGTGATCTACGCAATTTACGATCCGGCCACGGGCGAGTTGACTTATGCGTGCGGCGGCCACGACAGTCCAATTGTCGTCCATGACGACGGAAGTTCCGTTGTGCTCCCTCCGACAGGCGGGGTATCATTGGGTTTGGTACCAGGTCTCAAATATAAGCAAAACACCGTGCCCATCGCGCCTGGTGACGCAGCCGTATTCTTCACTGATGGCGTCACTGAAGCCGCAAATCTCAAAGAGGAGTTATTTGGCATCAGCGGGATCCAGTCGATATTTGAGGGAGCGCCTCCAAAGAACGCAGTGGACCCCACGCGAGCGGTGTTCAAGGCCGTGAACGACTTTGAAGGCGACACACCGCGGTCAGATGATGCGACGTGCCTGACGCTATTTCGCAACGGGGAAGACAGTTGAGCTCAAGGATTCGCGTTAAAGTCGAAACCAGGGTCGAGGAGTTGACTCGTCTCGCATCGGTGGTGGAAGAAATGGGAGAAAGGGAGGATTGGCCTCCCGACCTTGTCTTCAAGGTCAATCTCGTACTGGAGGAATTGGGGCTAAATATCATTAACTACGGGCATAGTGACGGCCTCCACGAATTCGAGATAATTCTCACCTCTCTGGATGACGCCCTGAAGATCGAGATCGTGGACGACGGAAAGCCGTTCGACCCACTTTCCGAAGCCCCCGTGCCTGACGTCAACGCGCCTATGGAGGAGAGGGAAATAGGGGGGCTTGGCGTTCACCTTGTTCAGGCGATGACCGATGAAATGCACTACCGCCGTGTCCGCGACACAAACCAGGTGACCCTGGTCATTCTAAGAGCTTAACGAGCCTGACGCACCGCCCGACGAAAACCCGCTTCCCGGCGTTCGTCGCCGTCGGAGCCGCCGCCCTGCTTATGGCTACCAGCCTCGCCGGCTGCGATGGCAGGTCGGATACTGAGCCTCTCCAACCGCTCGATGGGTCGGCAACTGCCGTTTCTACCGCAGACGTTTCCGTAAGCGAACCAGGCGTCACGGACGACCGCATCCTTTTCGGGCAGTCCGCTGCTTTTAGCGGCCTCGCAGAGGAACTCGGCGTCAACATGAGGCTTGGGATACGTGCGGCGTTCAAAGAAGCGAATCTCGCCGGCGGTGTCCACGGCCGGCAATTAGAACTCGTTTCTCTGGATGATTCGTACGAGCCGGACGCGGCAATTACCAACACAACGCGGCTGATATACGAGGATAAGGTGTTCGCGTTGATAGGGGCTGTCGGCACACCGACTTCGCGCTCGGCTACTCCAATCGCCAGAGAAGCGGGCGTCCCATACATCGCACCATTTACCGGCGCGGCGTTCCTCCGTGACCCGGAATGGCCCAACATCGTCAATCTGCGGGCTTCCTATAATCAGGAAACCGAGGAGATGGTCGCCCGTCTGATCGGAGACCTTGGCATCACCCGAATAGCGGTCATGTATCAGGATGATTCTTATGGTCGAGCCGGATATCGCGGAGTTCGTCAGGCCCTCGAACTCCGCAACATGACTCCGGTATCGGTTGGGTTGTATCCCCGCAATACCCTGGCGGTAAAGACGGCCCTGCTGGACCTTCGGAAAGGGTCCCCTGAAGCCGTGATAATGATAGGCGCCTACCGACCGGTGGCTGAATTGATCTCCTGGGCGAGGCACACAGACATGGACGCGGTTTTCTTGAATGTCTCCTTCGTCGGAAGCAATGCTTTAGCGAAGGAGCTCGGCCCTGATGGAGAGGGCGTTTACGTCACTCAGGTGGTGCCCTTCCCCAACGATGACTCCGTGCCAGTCGTCTCCAGATATATTGATGCACTGGCCGCGTACGACTCCGCAGCCGTTCCCGGGTTCGTGTCGCTTGAAGGATATCTCGCCGGCCGCCTCGCCATAGCCAGCCTTGAAAACTGTGGGAGGGAGGTTCGCCGCTCCTGTATGACTCAGGAACTGAGCGCCGTGGGAGAGATCGAGATCGACGGGTTCACACTCCAATATGGGAACGGAGATAACCAGGGTTCTGACCGCGTGTTTTTGACAGTGATCGGTTCCGACGGCCGTTATTATCCGATCGAAGCCCTGGGGGATTCAGTGCCGTGAATTCCATACTGAAAACCCTGCGCGAACGCCGGTTCCGCATATCCACCCTGGCCTACGCCGGCATAGGCGGCGCAGTAGCGTTGACCGTGGGTGCGAGCCTCGTCGGCTGGTTTTCGTTTGACCGCGTGGGCGACGTTCAGTCCAAGGTCAATGATGGCAGCGTGCCGGAACTGGCCGCATCGTTCGGGGTAGCCCAGTTTGTGGGCTCTCTGGTAGCCGCAGCGCCACGATTGGCCTCGGCCGCAACGCTGGAAGAGTTTGAGCGCGTGTCCTCCGAGATAGAGGAATCCCACCGTTTATTTGAACGACAACTGGCCAGGTTGGAGGAGCGTTCCCTCCAACCGTTTGAACATATTCGTGAACGGGCGGACTCCCTGGTGGCCAATATCGACGAAATTGAGGACGACAAGGCCGAGTTTTTTGAATTGGATCAAGTCCTGTCCGAATTGCAAGCAGAACTCGCAGACGTGCGTACTCGTCTCGGCAATACCTTGGTACCCGCCATTGATGACCAACTTTTTTACACGTTGACAGGCTACCGGGATCTCGGCGACAAGCCGGACCCCCGAGCCGTGTACTTGTCGGAAGGCGAGTTCAGTCAATACCGCTATCTGTCAGAGTTGCAGGCCGATGCCAATATTGCAACAGAACTTCTTTCAAATGCGTTCATCGTCACAGACCCCAACTCGATCGAGCCTCTGAGGGAACGATTTGAAGCTGCCCTCGGCCGCGTCCAACGAAATCTGGACGCTCTGGAAGGGACTCAATTCCACGCTGAGATCGGTCTCCTGTTTGCCCGCATATCCGACCTGGGCAATGGAGCGGAAGGTGAATTCAACGTAGTGGAGCGACAACTCAGGCTGACGGCGCTCGAACAAGAACTGTTGGCGAGCAATCGAGATATAGCGCTGGCGCTGGTTGCGGACGTAGACGTGCTGGTAACCACAGCCCAGGCCAGCGCTGGCGATGCCACCCAGGAGGCCTCACAGGCCATTCTAACCGCACGCACGCTACTGTTGGTCATCGGCGCTCTTAGCGTCGTGGGGGCGTTGCTGATCGCATGGCTCTTTATCGGCCGGATTCTGTTGAGTCGCCTCGCAAAACTATCGGACTGGATGCGACGAATGGCAGACGGCGACCTTGAAGCGAGGGTGGAGATTGGCGGCAACGACGAGGTGGCTGACATGGCGGCGGCTCTTGAAGTGTTCCGCCGCCACGCCCTTGAGGTCCAGAGGCTGAACCTGGTAGAGAAGCTGGCTGAGGACCTGCAAGGCAAAAACGCTGAACTGGAACGCGTTCTGGCAGATTTGAACCGCGCGCAAGATCAGATAATCGCCAGCCAAAAACTGGCGGCCCTTGGCGAACTCACGGCGGGCGTGGCGCACGAGATCAAGAACCCGCTGAACTTCGTCAAGAACTTTTCCGAAGCCTCCGAAGATCTGATCGAGGAGTTGTCGGAGATCCTGAGCGAAAGCGGTTCTTCGTTGAGCAAAGAGGACCAGGAGTTGGTCAAGGAGATCTCAGACGACCTGGCGGGCAACTTCGAGCGCATCCGTTCCCACGGTGCACGCGCCAACCGGATCGTCGAAGACATGCTCAGGATGAACCGCGGGACCGGAGATCGACAGTCCACCGACATCAACCGTCTTCTGGAAGAATTCTCTGGATTGGCGTTCCACAGCGCCCGGGCATCCGATACGAATTTCCAGTTGGAAATAAAACATGATTTAGACCCTGGCCTTGTAGAGATCGACGTAATCCCACAGGACCTTGGGCGGGTTTTCCTGAACATTGTTGGCAATAGCTGCCAGGCGACCGATGAAAAGCGGCAGTCCCTTATGGGGACGGAGCAAGGCGGGGAAACTTATGCCCCGACCATTTGGCTAGTCACGCGACGCAAGGAAGATGTGGCGGAGATCCGTTTCAGGGACAACGGACCCGGGATTCCTCCCGATGTCATAGACAAGATATTCAATCCATTTTTTACAACCAAACCGACGAATAAAGGTACCGGCCTCGGCCTCTCCATCTGCAACGACATCGTGCGAGAACACAGCGGCAATATTCAGGTAACGTCTGAGCCCGGCGAATTCACCGAGATGGTGATCACATTGCCTCTGGTCGCCCAATTGCCGGAACTAGTGGAAACACCAGGGACGCAGGAACTGACGGCGACGGTCTGAGGGCCTGTTGCATAGCCTTTGGTGGCACAACTGTCGTTCGGGGCTGTGAATCGTCCGCGGGCATTCCGTTGGCCGCGCGGGGACCGGGCAATCGTCGTCGAAGTCGGCCAACGCAAGTACGCGACACCTGTACTCGCCAAAAAGTCTGCTCACGCCAAACGAGGGCACGTTAGGATGATAGTGACGGGGCGCCCAGGTGAGCGACGCCACCCGCGGCGACCGGACCCACCCTCGCATGGTTGTGCGAAGGTCGCATTTGACGGAAGAAAAGGACAGGCAAATTGACCGACCCGGTTAATTCGATCGACTTCGACAAACTGCCTCGGAATCTGGACATCGCCGCGATGGAAAACCGGTGGCAGTTGCGATGGCAGGAGCTGGGGATATCCGCCCGCGACCGGCTTCAGCCGCGGGAAAAGTCCTTCGTAGTCGACTCTCCCCCACCGACCGTGAGCGGTTCCCTGCACGTGGGGCACGTGTTTTCGTACACGCACCAGGACCTGATTGTTCGCCACAAGCGCATGAACGGCTGGAACATCGCCTACCCCATGGGGTGGGATGACAACGGGCTGCCGACGGAGCGGCGGGTCCAGAATTACTTCAACGTGCGCGCAGAGCCCGGGATCCCCTATGACCCCGATCTGGAGGTGGAACCGGTCGGAAACCGAAAGAACACGGGCCGGCCGATCTCCATTTCCCGCCAGAACTTCATCGAACTGTGCCAGATCGTCACGGCACAGGATGAGTTGGTATTCAAGGACCTGTGGCAACGCCTGGGGTTGTCGATCGATTGGTCGGAGGAGTACGCCACCATCGATGAGCGCTGCCGCCGAATCGCGCAGCGCAGCTTCCTTGACCTCAACGACAAGGGGCACATATTTCAGGATGAAGCCCCAACGATGTGGGACGTCGACTTCCGTACTGCCGTCGCCCAGGCCGAGGTCGAGGACCGCGAACGCACCAGCGCCTTCTACGACCTGGAGTTTGGGGTTGCAGGCGGCGGGGCTTTCACCATATCGACCACGCGGCCGGAAATGCTCGCTGCGTGTGTTGGCGTGACCGCCCATCCAGACGATTCGCGTTTCCGGGATCTATTCGGCAAGACGGCCGTGACTCCCGTGTTTTTTGCGCCGGTTCCCATCTTTCCCAGCGAGTTGGCGGACCCCGAAAAGGGCACGGGCGTGTTGATGGTCTGCACGTTTGGCGACCAGACGGACGTCGAATGGTGGCGTACCGAAGGACTTCAACTCAGGCACATGATCGGCCACGACGGACGCATCCTCGACCGCACCTTTGGCCAACAGGGATGGGACAGCGAACGGCCGGATACCGCAAACGCGAACTATGCCCGACTTGTCGGAAAGCGTGTCGCCTCGGCGCGTCGCGAGATGACGGAGATGCTGGCGGATCCGGACAACTCCGCTGTCGGCGGCAGGCCCCCGCTCATCGGAGACCCCCGGCCGACGCAACAGGTCGTCCGTTACTACGAAAAAGGCGACAGTCCACTTGAGTACCTCACGTCGCGGCAGTGGTTCGTCAGGCTGCTGGACAAGAAGGACAAACTCACCGAAATGGGCCGTCGCATTCGCTGGTCGCCCCGGTACATGCAGAAGCGGTACGAGAATTGGACCGAGAACCTGAACACCGATTGGTCAATTGGGCGGCAGCGCTACTTCGGCGTCCCGATTCCGGTTTGGTACCCGTTGGACGAATCAGGCAATCGGGACTACGCAGCGCCCATCGTCGCGCCGCCCGACCGGTTGCCAGTCGACCCAATGACAGACTCTCCGCCCGGCTTCAGGGAGTTGCAGCGGGACCGGCCGGGAGGATTCACCGGCGAGCCGGACGTGTTCGACACCTGGTTTACATCGTCGCTCTCGCCCCAGATCGTAGCGCGGTGGGGCGATCCCGATGAACAGATGGACCGTCTGTTTCCCATGGACATGCGACCGCAGGCGCACGACATTATCCGCACGTGGGCGTTTTACACAATTGCCAAGGCGATGCTTCATCACGACGACATACCGTGGCGAAACGTGGTCATCAGCGGATTCGTGGTCGACCCTGACCGCAAGAAGATGAGCAAGAGCAAGGGCAACGTCGTGACTCCCGTCGATCTGCTGGACAAGTACGGCGCCGACGCGGTCCGGTATTGGGCAGCGCGTGCCCGACTCGGCACCGACACGATCCACGACGAAAAGGTGTTCCGCGTCGGAAAACGGCTGGTCACCAAGATCTACAACGCAAGCAAATTCGTGCTATCCCAGGCTGGGCCCGCCGGCAGCATTACCAACGAACTCGACAAGGGCTTTGTGGCCGAGATGCGCGAAGTGGTCGACCGGGCCACCGGTTCGTTCGAGGAGTTCGAGTTTGCGGCGGCTCTTGAAACCATCGAATCGTTCTTCTGGGGCTCGTTCACCGACAACTACATCGAATTGGCGAAACGCCGTGCCAGGGACGAGGCGGACCCTGCCGGCCAGTCGTCCGCTATTGCGACCTTACGGCTAGGGCTGTCGGTGTGCATCCGGCTATTTGCGCCGTATGTGCCGTCGATCGCAGATGAAGTCTGGTCATGGGTCTTCGCAAAGGAGACCGGCGTGCCCTCCGTTCACGTAGCCAATTGGCCAACGAGGCAGGAACTTGAGCATGTGGAAGCGCCATCGGACGGCGAATCGTTCCGCTCGGCATGCGATGCCATCGCCGCTGTGCGGAAAGCAAAGTCCGAGCGCTCGATAGGGCTCGGAAAACCATTGGCGGAGCTTCGGTTTAAATCCGGCGAGCGTCGGTTAGGCCAACTGGAATTGGTCCTTTCCGATGTGCTGAGCGCATCAGGCGCTGCCAGCGCACAGTTAGCGCCCGTCGCTGAGGCGTCCGATACATCGTTTGTCGCCGAAATCAAACCGCTAACATAACGACCCGGTCAGGCTGAACAGCCTCAGTGACGAAAAGACGAACCGGCCGGGTTGAGGTTGCATCGTCGCCGATGCGTTAACCCTGGTCCCGCTTCCATCTCTCCCAGGAATCCATATTGAACTCAGGATCCCGGAAGTACCGGTGCATGCCCGACTCGGCATTGCGTACCTCTACGGTCTTTCGGGCAACATCGGCGGCAATATCCACGGGCACCCGGGTTACGCCGTCACCGTCGCAGACCAACAGATCGCCCTGGGATACCGTTAGCCCGGCAATCGTCACGGGCGCGCCGTGGCGAATCGTCTTGAACGGCCCGTGGCCGGGGACACGCGACGTCGCCCACAGTCCAACCCCCGCGTTCTTGATACCCTGCACGTCGCGTGCGCTGCCATCGACCACGACTCCGATACACCCCAACGCCCGCATCTGGTAGCACATCCCGTCGCCGATGATCGCGCCCCGTCCAGCGGGTTCGTCTACATCCTTCAATACGGCAATCGTCGGGACACTCGCCCGGGCCAGCGAATCGTAGTAGTCGATGCGGAGGTCGTTTTCGACCCTGTCAGCGTGGAGCGGCATTAGTTCGGCGGTCATGGCGTATCCGACGAGCGTGCCGAACTCCGGCAGCATGCACTTGAGCTCCGGTCCTGAGTAGTCGTGCTCCGCCGGAGCGTAACCTCGTACCAGAATCGCGGCGTTTTGCACCGTAGCCGAATCGGATTGGGCCAACTGTTCGAGAATCGAATTATCGACGGTGATCAAGAGACCTCCCCTAGGATGCCCAATCCATTGTCGCCTCGCAGGATCAACTCGATTTCAACGGCCTTACGTCCGGTTCCAACTGCATTTCCTCATACGGAAAGAAGTCACGCCAGGGTTCGAATTGCTCCACAAACGCCCGCCCCTCCTCGACGTTGTCCAACCCCTTTATGGCCCGCCCCGGGTCGTAGCCGGTGGTCTTTGCCAAGGCTTCGATGCCGCGTCTTGTGACTCGCACTCCTCCAACCGAGTAGGTTTCCCCGTCGTCCATCTCGACCAGCAAGTCGAGCCCTCGTTTTTTCTCCTGCCAGTAAATCTTCATCGATGCGATCTCATTTCTCCCAATGAACCTGATTGCCGTACAAGGTTGCCCCGCAGCCTGCGGTTGTTTGTGTGCTCCCTGGTATGAGAATTGGTCTTTCAAATGGATGTCAGGCTAATCATATCGCCCGAAGATTGTTCAGATCAGTAGTGGAAGCGCCCGGTCCAGCACCGCATGGGCCACCGCCAGCTTATCCATCAACGGCAGGTGCTCGACTTCCCTGCCCCCCGGTCCGACGATTGAAACTCGATTCGTGTCGGACTCGAACCCGCTACCCACTTCGGCAACGTCGTTAGCGACTACGAACGCAGCGCCTTTCTGTTCGAGTTTGGGGCGTGCCTTCGCTACGTGATCGCCCGTCTCCGCCGCGAATGCGATCTTGACGAGTCGGGATCCGTTTGCCTCCGCAATGATATCTGGGTTTTGTTCCAACTCCACAGCGCGCGAAGCGACGGCGTCTTTTTTGATTTTCTGGCCCGACTGGTACTTTGGCCTGAAGTCGGAGACCGCTGCCGCCATCACAAGGAGGTCAGATGCGCGGGCGCACGACAAGATCGACTCTCGCATCTCCAGCGCTGTCTGCACCCTCCGAACGTCTACGTCTACCGGGTCGGCCAACGCGCCCGGTCCGGCGACCAGCGTAACCACTGCCCCGCGATCTCGTGCGGCTGCGGCCACTGCGTAGCCCATCTTGCCGGACGAACGGTTGCCGAGGTAACGCACGGGGTCGAGTGGCTCGCGGGTCCCGCCGGCCGAAACCAACACGGTCCTTCCTGAGTAGTCGCCGTTCGCGGCAAGGGCGGACCTCAAGTGATCGACAATCTCGACAGGTTCGGCCATTCGTCCGCTACCGACTAGTCCGGAGGCGAGCCTGCCCTCGACAGGTCCGGCGAACTTGACCCCCCTGGACTTCAACGTCTTCACGTTATGTGCGGTCGCCTTGCTAGACCACATGTGAGCGTCCATCGCCGGCGCAATAACCAGCGGCGCGCTTGTGGCCAACACCGTGGCGCCGAGAGGATCATCTGCCAGGCCGATCGCCAACTTCGCTATGGTGTTGGCAGTCGCCGGAGCTACGACCACGACGTCGGCGCGCAAAGCGAGCGCGACATGGTCGATGTTCAGTTCAGAATTCGATTCGAACAGGCCGACGGTGACCGGCCTGTGCGTCAGCGCCTCGAACGTTGCGGGCCCGACAAACTCCAACGCGCCGGACGTCATTACCACGTCAACCTGCGCGCCCGCCTGCGTCAACTTGCTCGCGAGGTCGGCAGCCTTGTACGCCGCTATGCTCCCCGTAACGCCCAGTACGACGTTCTTGCCTGCGAGCGGCAAGTAGGGATTGACGTTTACCTGTTCGTCGGCCATTCGCCCGGCCATCCTACAAATTGATCGGCGTTGTTGTGTTTCAGTCGGCGAGAACGCGCATCGCGACCCGCGCAAGGGTTTCAGGTGTTCATTTCGTAGACGAACCGCAAACCCTCAAGCGTCAGATCTTCATTCACGTAGTCGAACACGTCGGTCAAACCGGACAACAACGAAGCGAGACCCCCGGTTGCGACCACGGTGCATTCTCCAGGCGCTTCACAGTCCAGTTCGATGCGAAAGCGCTTCACCATTCCCTCAACGAGGCCGACGTGGCCGTATACGAGGCCCGACTGAATGGCGGCCGTAGTATTTCGTCCGATGGTCTTCTCAGGCGGGGCCAGGTCCACCCTGCGGAGTTGGGAGGTGCTTTCATAGAGAGCCTCGGCAGACATCGATAGGCCCGGCGCCAGCGCGCCTCCCTTGTAAACTCCGTCCACCGTAATCGCATCGAAGACCGTCGCGGTGCCAAAGTCGACAACGATGACTGTCCCGGAGTAAAGGCGGTGGGCGGCGACGGCATCGACAACCCGGTCGGCGCCGACGTCCTGCACACGATCGTAATCGATGCGGATTCCAGTGCGCGTGCCCGGCCCGACCAGAAGCGATCTCTTGCCGGTCACGTTATCCAGCGCCTCACGGACCAATTCGGTGACCGGCGGGACCACCGAACACATAGCGACGTCACCTATGTCGGCCGGCACAAGGCCCTTTCCAGACAGCAAGCCACTGAGGAGCCACTCGTACTCGTCCCGAGTTCGATGGCGATCAGTAGACACGCGCCAGGTCGCCGCAAGATTTGCGTCTTCAAAAGCGCCTATCGTCACGTTAGTGTTGCCGATATCGACTGCCAACAGCGTGCTCATGGGTTTGAATTATACGTTCCGGCCCGGCGGCTTCCCGCCCTCTTCAATGACTCGCTGCGGGTCGAGGCCAATTCAATGAACGCATCCGGAATGGCGTCGATAACGTCACTGGCGCGCATCGCGACCTCTCCTTTGGACGAACGGGCGATTTCTCCGGCCAGGCCGTGAACGTAGACGGCCAGCGACGCTACGTCGAAGGGCCGGTCCGGCGCCTGAGCCATCAAACCGGCGGTAAGGCCCGCCAAGACGTCGCCCGTGCCGCCCTTGGCCAAACCGGCGTTGACGAAAGGGCTGACCCTCACTCTGCCGCCGTGCGATACGATCAACGTGGCGGCGCCCTTCAGCACAACGTTCACTCCCCACATCTCAGCCGCACGCTTCGCCGAACCGAGCCGGTCTTCTTGTACTTCCCGCGTGGACCGGCCGAGTAGCCTCCCCATTTCACCCGGATGCGGAGTGATAACCGTGGATTCCGGAAACGTCTCCCACCACCGGTACGTCCCGGCCAGTATGTTCAGGGCATCGGCATCGACCACCAACGGCGGCAGGTTTCTGGCCAGTGCCCCGATGGCTCGTGTGAAGATCGATTTCTGAACCGACGTTCCGAAGCCGGGGCCGATCAGAACCGACGTTGCCGCCGAGGCGCGGTCGATCACCTGCCCAGCCGACGCCGACGGATCGAGCTCGCCTGAATGACTTTCTGCGAGTGGTGTGTATATCGCCTCCGGAATCACGCCGACTACGAGCCCATAAACACTATCTTCGATTGCCAGTTCGACCAGCCCTGCCCCACTCCTCGTGGCAGCGCTTGTGGCCAGCAACGCCGCTCCCGGATATTGGGTGGACCCAGCGACAATGAGTGCCCGCCCAAACGTGCCTTTATGGGAGTCGGGCGGGCGCAAAGGCAGCAAGGACGAGGCAAGTCGCGCGTCGAGCCATTCGACGTCCAGACCTGTGTCGAGTCCCTGTGGGATACCGATGTCGAGGACCTTGATTTCGCCGCAATGACCGCTACCTGCCATTATGACGGGACCGATCTTCGGGTTGGCCAGCATCAACGTCACGTCTGCACGAATCCCGTTTGGATCGAATTGGCCCCTGTCGGCATTCATGCCGGTCGGCAAGTCCACGGCAATCACCGGTACCCCGGCACGTTGTACGGCGGCCAATGCCTTGCCGAGCGGACCGTCAATAGGACGGCTCGTTCCGGTACCCAACACGGCGTCGATGACAACGTCGGCCGACGACGACGCAACGCGCAGGGCGCTAACGCCGGATTCGTCCGCGACTGGCTCTACCTGAACCCCGGCGGCCTCGGCGGCGGATCTTTTTCCTGCGGGATTACCGCTGCCGGAAACCACGAATGCGTTGACCGTTGCTCCCAGTTGCGCCAGCCGCGTCGCCGCCACGAGACCGTCTCCACCGTTGTTGCCGGGTCCGACAAGGACAACTACCCGGGAACCTGCGACATTTCCGAGCCTGGCGGCGACCTCGTCTCCGACCGCGCGGCCTGCGTTTTCCATCAACTCGTCGAGTGACACGCCGGCTTCAACCGCAGCTTGCTCCAGCGCCCGCATCTGTGCCGCGGTGACCGCTTTCATTTCTCCAGATTCCCAACCTCGGCCGTTATCGCTACAACAGAAGCCACCGCGTAATCTCTGGAGTGGGAAAGGCTCAACGCCGTCCGGACAATGCCGATTTCCAGGGCCTTTGCCTTCGCCCTGCCATGCAAAACGATCTCGGGGGCACGTCCCCTGGGACGGACGACCTCAATTTCCCGCCAGCCGACGCCGCGTACTCCCGTGCCCAGCGCTTTCATGACGGCCTCCTTGGCGGCGAATCTACTTGCCAATTGTGGCGCCCTGCCGCGACTGTACGCCCGCTCTCCCGGCGTGTATATCTTCTCCAGGAACCGCCTGGGGTAACGTCTTGCCACCTCTGCGATTCGGCTGATTTCTATAATGTCGATACCTGTGTATATCAATGAACAGGCGCTCCGTTGTCCATCTGCCTGACATCCGGCCAGCTTGGCCGGGCCGCTACGTTCATTCGTCATGATACGTTTTGGGGGTAAACAACGGTAAGATCGACCGCCCTTCAGGCACGACGAGGCCAACACGAAGAACTATGACCGAACACGAAAAGACATCGAGGGCCCGGCGGATCGACGGTAATGCCGTCGGCGCAAGAGTCAGGGCCGGGCTGACCGCAGAGGTAGCCAACCTACGCTCCGGCGGCGCCTCGCCACCTGGCCTTGGCGTGATTCTCGTCGGAGACGACCCCGCTTCGCACTCTTACGTGCGCAGCAAGGAACGAGCGTGCAAAGAAGCCGGCGTCTTGTCCGAAACTATCCGTCTGCCGGCCAGCACATCCCAAGATACGGTGGTCGCGCAGGTTAACGAACTGAATAGGGACGACCGTTATCACGGCATCCTGGTGCAGTTGCCATTGCCTCGACACGTCGATGAAGACGAAGTCATCCGAACGATACTCCCGTCAAAAGACGTCGATGGCCTGCATCCCGAAAACGCAGGACTCTTGTTGGCTGGAACGCCTCGATTCGTTCCGGCCACACCGCTCGGTGTACAACGGCTGCTCATCGAGGAACAGGTCGAGACCGCAGGCGCGAAGGTCGTCATATGCGGGCGCAGCAACATAGTTGGGCTGCCACTAGCCGCGTTGTTCCTCGGCCGGGGTCGCGGCGCAAACTCCACCGTTACCGTCTGTCACACCGGTACCCGCGACCTCGCTGCCGAAACGCGGCAGGCGGACATTCTGGTGGCTGCCGTCGGCAGGCCCGGCATGATTACCGGAGACATGGTGAAGCCCGGGGCCGTTGTTATCGACGTTGGGATATCCCGTGTCGACGATCCAACGAGAAGGCGCGGGTACCGTCTGGCCGGGGACGTGGACCACGATCAGGTATCAAAGGTGGCGTCCGCGCTTACGCCCGTGCCGGGAGGCGTAGGACCAATGACCATCGCCATGCTGATACACAACGTGGTTCTCGCACGTAAGCTGGCCGTTTGATCACGATGATCGGCCCTGAACACTCGGAGGTTTCGGAAGGTCGGGGACATGTGCTGTCGGCGTCCGCATGTAAACTTCGCCAGTCGGCCCCTTTCATGCGTAAAATTGCGAACTAACCCTGATGAGTTAGCCTGCCGCGTTAAACCACCGGTGAATACGGTTGCGGGTCCATAGCTTAATGACCGCGGAACGTCCACAAACAAGGCAAGAACGCAGCACCGAGCAGGCGCTTGCCAGTAACCCGGGAGCCCCACCCTCGTTGAATGGCATGGGCAGCAACGCGGAACTTGTGGCGTTGTACCGCCAGATGTATTTGATCCGTCGTTTCGAAGAGGCTTGCGCCGAAAACTACACGAGGGGAAACATTCGCGGCTTCCTGCACCTCTACATCGGTCAGGAGGCCGTCGCCGTCGGCGCCCTTTCCGCCCTGCTGCCCGGTGACTACGTAGTCACCCACTACCGCGACCACGGGCACGCTCTGGCGCGGGGTTTGGACACGAACCGCGTCATGGCCGAGTTGTTCGGGCGCAAAACGGGGCTGAGCAAAGGCAAGGGCGGTTCGATGCACTTGTTCGACGCGTCCAAACGGTTTATGGGCGGCCACGCCATCGTGGGAGCGCAGTTGCCGCTGGCGGCCGGGCTAAGCTTTTCGTGCCTTTATAAGGAAACGAACGACCTGGCATTGGTCTTCTTTGGCGACGGGGCGGTCAACCAGGGCACGTTCCACGAAACAATGAACCTTGCCGCGGTCTGGAATCTGCCGCTGCTGTTCTTCCTTGAGAACAACCTCTACGGGATGGGATCGGCGGTCGAGAACGTCAGATCAGCCGGCACCGACTTCTACACGATGACCATGGACTATGGCATCGACTCAGTTGTAGTGGACGGTATGGACGTGCTGGCTGTGAAACAGGTAACACAAGAAGCTGCCGCCCGAATAAGGAATGGCGAGGGTCCCAAATTCATCGAGGCCAAGACGTTCCGGTACGTCGGCCACTCCATGGCCGATCCCGCCCGCTATCGAAAAGAAGAAGAACTGGCCTATTGGTTGGAGCGGGATCCGCTCAAAACCTTCCCAAAACTGCTATTGCAGCATGGCGTTGCCGGTGAAATGGACCTGGAGTCGGTGCGTGCGTCGGTGGAGGATGAGGTCGCCGCCTCAGTCAAATTCGCAGAGCAGAGCGCTGAGCCGTCGCCCGAAGAACTCTTTGAAGATACTTACGCCTGAGCCGGCCACCGCGTAGCACGGGTCATTTTTTGAAACAACAATGCCAGTTCTGACCGTCCGCCAAGCCATCCGGCAAGGCCTCACCGAGGCCCTCGAAGCCGATCCCGGCGTCTTTTTGATGGGCGAGGACATCGGCGCTTACGGTGGAGCGTACGCGGTCACCGCCGGCCTGTTGCAGGAGTACGGAAGCAAACGGATTCGGGACACGCCGATATCGGAAGCTACGTTCATCGGGACAGGCGTCGGCGCGGCGGCCGCGGGTTTGCGGCCGATCGTCGAACTCATGTCCATGAGTTTTTCACTCGTGGCGTTCGATCAGATCGTAAACATGGCTGCCAATCTGCGCTATATGTCGGGCGGCCAGATCAAGGTGCCGATGGTCATACGTGCGCCAACGGGCGCCGGCATGCAACTTGCGGCCACCCACTCTCAGAGTTTCGAGACGTGGCTCGCCGAAGTTCCGGGGATGCGCGTCGTGGCCCCATCGACGCCGTACGACGCCCTCGGCCTGCTAAGGACCGCGATCAAAGAGGACAACCCCGTCGTGTACGCGGAGTCGGCCGGACTTTACGGCGTGAGAGGGGAGGTGCCGGAAGAGCGCTACGAGGTGGATTTGGGTTCCGCAAAAGTTCGCCGCGAAGGGGATGCCGTTACGTTGATATCCTACGGGCACGGCATGCCCGTGTTGGACGAGGTCGCCGAAGAGTTGGCAGGCAGGGGAGTCTCTGCCGAGGTGGTCGATCTCAGGTCGCTTAACCCAATCGACTACGATACGTTGGCGGCTTCTATTCAAAAGACCAGTCGGGCGTTGGCCCTCGACACCGCCCGGCGCACCGGCGGCATCATGGCAGAGGTCGTGGCGACGCTGCAGGAGCGGGTGGGCGATTGGCTCGACGGCCCAATCGTACGTGTCGGCTCGAGCGACACGCCCTGGCCTTACAACCGAACGATGGAGCAGGCATCGATCCCACATACCGGCGACGTGCTTTACGCCCTTTCGCAGGCCTACAGGCTGTGACGCCGCTCGCCGTCACCGGCATTATCGTCACGGCGCGCGCCACGGCCTCCGTTGTGTAACCTCTACTCGCTGGGGTCCGGAAAATCCCGGGCGTCAACCTAACTGCTGTTTCACCCCTGAAACTCGAACCGGAGCTATTCATTGATCACCGAAGTGACCATGCCCTCCATGGGCGCTGACATGACCGAAGGCACCATTGTCAAATGGCTCAAGGCGGAGGGTGATTCCGTTGCCCGAGGCGACAAACTGGCCGAGATCGAGACCGACAAGACAGTGGTGGAGATGGAGGCTTACTCCCAAGGCCTGCTCCGCAAGATCGTGGTCGCCGAGGGAGGCAAGGTGCCCGTCGGCGATTTAATCGCATTCATAGGCGAAGCGGACGACGAGGTTCCTGAAATTTCTGCGCCAGCCGCGGCTGCAGCACCTGCGGAAACGAGCGCGCCGGCCGCAGCGCCCACAGGTCCAGTCATGGCTCCAGCGGCGGCGGCTCCTCAGGCGGCGGCAATGCCACCATCAGCCGGCGGCCGCGTAAAAGCGTCTCCGATGGCCAGGCGGCTTGCTCGCGAACAAAACCTCGACATCGCCCAGATTGCCGGCACTGGCCCGGGCGGTCGTATCACTCGAGACGACGTCCTGTCCTACCGGCCCCCTGCCCTCGCACCTGTCATGGCGTCAGCCCCGGCTCCCCAGATCGATTCGTCCGACGTACCGCTGACGAGCATGCGGCAGGCGATCGCCCGCGTGACCGTCCGTAGCAAGACGGAGAAGCCTCACTTCTACGTAACCGTTGCGATCGACATGACCGACCTGATGCGGTTAAGGACAGGCCTCAACGAGGCGCTAGCCGATTCGGGCGTCCGCGTGTCGGTAAACGACATGATCATCAAGGCGAGCGCAAACGCCCTGATCGCAAAGCCTAAGTTCAACAAGTTCTACGAGGACGACCGCCTGGTTGGTCAGGCCAACATCAACATCGGAATTGCGATTGCGCTCGAAGAAGGACTTATTGTTCCAGCACTGCTTCACTGCCAGGGGAAATCGCTGCCTGAGTTGTCCCGCGCAGCAAAAGACCTTGGTCGCAGGGCCAGGGGAGACGGCGGCACGCTGACACAAGAAGAACTGACCGGCGGCACGTTCGCCATATCGAACATGGGGATGCTAAACGTCGAAAGTTTCTCGGCAATAATCGTCCCGCCCCAATCGGCGGTCCTTGCTACAGGCAGCGTCACCAAGACCCCGGTCGTTCGCGACGACCAGATCGTGGTCGCAGACATCATGAAGGCCACAATATCCGTAGACCACCGTGTTGCTGACGGCGCCGAGGGGGCCGTTTTCCTCAACGAAATCAGGAAGAACTTGGAAAACCCCGCAAGACTGCTGATCTAGCCTGCCGGACTCGCGCCTGCCCTTGGTTTGAGCAATTGCGTAATCCGCCGGGCCGGGTGGGACTCAGACATCGGAGCCGGTCTGGTAAATTCACCCGGCTTGACTTGCACTGTCCATCTTCCATCTTGATTTTCAAGACAGTTGCTTCCGCGACCCTTACTATCGTTCGTCTTCCCCAACCCCGATCGGGGAACCACAGGGCGGTGTGGGATACTGTTTTGACGGACATGACGGGGTTTTGCGCTGGAACGACGCTGAGGAACCGGCTTTGTGAGACGGGCTCGTCGCTTCTCCCCTGAACCCGGTAAGGTCAGGGCTGGGGTGACGACACCTAATCCCCGAGCACTTTGACATGTACTTCCGTGAGACATTCACAGACGAAGAGGAGGCAATACTACGGAGGTTTTTCACCAACACCGATCGCCCCGTATTCGCGCTCATCAATCTCCCCGAGGTTGTAAAGGGTGCCCTGTTCGCCCGTTACAGTCGAACCCACAAACCGCTGCGTCGCGTCTTCCTCGACGAGTTTTATAGTCAGCCAGACGTCGGCATCCAGGCGATCGCTGCATCATCCGCGGCCGCTGGCGCGGGAGCGCTGGACGTGGGCAGGGCTGAACGACTGTATGAGAGGGTGTTCGGCGAGTACGGCGACGACTCTGTAGCCCAACTCGGAGGAGCGCACATCGCATGCGAACAGGCGTCGAACATCCTCACCAAGGTACTGGAGTGGGGCAGGTTGGCCGCCTACCTTGAGCAGAGCACTAGGTACATCTACTACGACCCCAAATTGGGCGGCCGTTATCGGTACCTTGTGCCACCCGAGGTTCTGGGCTCCGCTCACGAGTGCCGGTATCGCGAAGACATGGATCTCCAGTTCGAGACCTACTCAGCCATCGTCCGGCGCCTAACCGAGTACTTTGCCGCCAGATTCCCTCGCGCCGCCGGCGATAGTGTCCGCGTGTGGAGATCGACCATCCGGGCGAAGGCTTGCGATACAGCGCGTGGGCTGCTCCCGGCCGCAACCTTGTCGAATGTTGGCATTTTCGGGTCCGGTCAGGCGTACGAATCGCTGCTGCTGCGTATGCGCGCCAATCCGTTGGCAGAGGTCCGCAACTACTCCGAGCTTTTGCTCAACGAGCTCAAGACCGTAATACCTGCGTTCGTTCGGCGGGTCGATGTGCCTGACAGGGGCGGCGCGTGGAGCGACTACTTGCGCCGGACCGCTGATTCCATGGCCGGGATCGCACGGGAATTTGAAGTTGTCGCGCCGAGAGATGTTCCGGAGGTGGAGCTCACCGACTGGGACCCGGATGCGGAAACCAAGGTCGCGGCGGCAGCGCTGTACGCATTCACCGATTTGCCGGACGGGCAACTGCTGGAACTGGCGGAAAAGATGCCGTACGAGGAAAAGGCCCGTGTGATTCGGGCGTACGCCGGAGGACGCCTTAACCGGCGACACAAGCCCGGCAGGGGCGCAGAGCGTGTTTCATATCGATTCGACGTTCTCTCCGACTTCGGGAGTTTCAGGGACTTGCAGCGCCACCGGATGCTCACGCTTGAATGGCAGCCGTTGGGCGTATCGCACGGGTACTCCACTCCGCCCGACATAGTCGAGGCGCACGAATCGGCCGAATGGCACAAAGCGATGGACCGCATGGCCGGCCTTCACTCCGTCCTCCTCCAGGCTCATAGCACGAGCGCGGCACAGTATGCCGTGCCGTTTTCCTATCGACTGCGCTACGTCATGCAGCTAAACGCCCGGGAAGCCTTCCACCTGCTTGAACTGCGAACCACGCCGCAGGGTCATCCCGACTACCGCCGGGTCTGCCAGGAGATGCACCGGCTCATACGCGATGTCGCCGGCCACAAAGTGATCGCCGAAACGATGAAATACGTGGACCACGGGTCATACGACCTTGAGCGCCTTGAAGAGGAAAGGCGGTCGGCAAACAGGCGGGAGACTACGAGCGGAGACCCAGATAGTCTCCCATAGCGAGAGCGGGCGGAAATGGCGTCCCGCGCCGTCCTCCCGTTCCGCCCCGGGCCAAGCCAGTGGCGAGGCTACCTCATCGCCAGGCCGCCTGAGACCACGACTGTCTCACCGGTCATGTAATTCGCATCGGGTCCGGCCAGGAAGGCTACGACTCCGGCAACATCTTCGGGCACGGAGATGCGCCCCAAGGGTATGCC
>JAKZUY010000123.1:0-5041 GCA_047516345.1 Dehalococcoidia bacterium
CTGCCTCAGTGGTTGCAGGCGTGCGGTTAACGTGGCGGCGCTGAACAAGCTTCAGTTTGCCGCGGATTGACAGTCTACGGTTTTCTTGCGGCTGGCAGAGTGGACTGGCTGCGGTATCTGGCACGTGGGTAACCGGCCGTAAGGGTGGGGTACGGTAACGTCGCCGATGGTGTTCGCTCGCCGCACCGCTCCGCCCCATGGCGCCCACAAGAGACGCGGCAACATGGCCGTGGACGTTCGGGGTTTTGGGGAATTGTCGATGTGTCTGAAACGCGCGCGATTCCGGCGTCGCCCTGCGGGAAGAAGGGTGATGCGCGGAACAACTTAGGGGGATCGAATTCTGAGACTGTGATGATGAATCCCGGTTATTGCCCTTACGCTACCCCTGGCAGGGGTTTGACGGTCTCTTCGAGCCATGCCGCCAACTCGGCGAAATGGAACGAATTCGTCTCGAACAGACGCATGAAGAAGACGTGTGTCTCGTTGCTGTCGCAGTCGATGAAGCTGCCGTTCAGCCGGAGGAAGGTAGCCGTAGCGAAGAAGGCCACCCGCTTGTTGCCGTCAACAAAGGGATGGTTCATGGCGAGGCTTTCCATCAGGGCGGCGGCCTCCTGTACAGGGCCGTCGTAGTACCCCATCTGCGGGCGCATGAGCGCCGACTCCAACGCTCCCATGTCACGCAGGCCCGACCCGCCGCCGAACTCCGCTATCAGGTCGTCATGAATAGCGACGACTTCCTCGAATGTCAGGAAGCTACTTGTCACTGGGCCAAGAGTTCAGCCAAACGCCGGTTTCTCTCCACACTGGCCCTGTGGTGCGCCATGACCTCGGGGCGGACCTTCTGCTGCTCCCTGTTAACGACGTAGTCACTCAAGGCGTCTTCCAGCACCGCCTGAAAGTGGCGGCCGTCGTCTTTGGCGATCTTGCGCATCGCAGCCAGAAGTTCCGGCGACGCCTGACTGGAAAACTTCTCTCGCTGGACAACCATTACTTGTACTCCCCTCTACGATCCTTTCATTCCATTGTGGGCCAGCGCGGTGAGTGGATCAAGAATCATCTTGACGGAGATGGACGGCTCTCAAGCCTCCGCAGCCAGCGCTAGGTTCAGGTCTTCGAGGAGGTCGGGCATCTCCTTGCCGAAGACTGTACAGGTGTGCGAGAGTCCGCCTCGCTGGCCCGGGGGGTGCTGGGCTAGGCTACTACGACCTGCTCAGTAACCTTTGTTGCTTCCCGGAAGTCGATCTCGAACCCCAGGCCGGGCTTGGTAGGCGCGTGGATGTAGCCCTCCGAATCTACCTTCGCTGCATCCATGTAGACGCCGGGGTAGATCGCCTCGTCGAAGCATCCCAGCGGGATGGCCAGCTCGTAATAGTCGGCGTTGTCGATGGCCAGGAGGGCGTGGAGACTCGCTATTCCGCCCCCAAAGTCGTGAGGCTCCATATTCATGTGATTCGCTTCGGCCAGGTGCGCCAGCTTCATCAGGTCGGTTATCCCGAAGTAGGCCGGACCGGCCATGATATCCATGCAGCGGTGACGGATCATCTCAGCGTATTCGCCAATGTCCTCCACCTTGTCGGCCATCCTCACCTGCACGATCTTGCACGCCTCGGTCAGTTCCGCCAACCCCGTTATGTCCGTCTTATCTAGTGGGTCCTCGAACCAGAAAAAGCCGAGTTCGTCCAGCACGCGCCCCGCCCACATGGCGTCTTTCCGGCTATAGGGTCCCGGGTACACCAGCGTATCCAACATCAGCGTGAAGTCGTCGCCAACGGCCTTTCGCACCGCGGCGCACATTCGCATGTCGTCGTCGGCCACGCAGTAGGGATGCAGCTTCACGGCCGTCAGACCCATCTCCTTGGCCTCCAGCGCCGTCTCCACGAATTGCGCGTCGGTGGCGTGGTGCACCGTGGATCCGTAAGCCAGGACCTTCTCCCTGGTTGCTCCCAAGAGCCTGTATACCGGCTCATCCAGCGCCTTGCCTGCTATGTCCCACAAGCCGAAGTCAAGTACTCCGACCGCCGCGCTGGGCCACGCGAAGCGATGCCTTAGCAGCTTCTCGATCCTGCCGCGATCGAACGGGTCCTGGCCCTCGATGTGGTCCTTTGCCACCGACCACAGACCGGCCAGTTGTTTGAGCTTGGCGGCTTCCGAAGAGACGACTCCCGTAATCCCTTCGTCGGTCGATATGACGGCCACCCCGTTCTGTCTCGTGGTGACGTTGACGTATTCGGGCGTCTCCTGATGGTGATTTGGCCTTGATTCGAAGAGATGTACTGTGAGCCCTGTGATCTTCATCGTGGAGGTCCTCCCGGGGATTGCTGATTCATACCATATCCTGCCATTGGCCAGGCCAATCGCCTGGCCGTGATATCACGAAACTTCTCGATGATGAGCGGGTCCACCGATAGCTTAAAGGTCTTCTTGCAGGAGACTGCAAAACAAGACACCTGGCAGAGAAGTGACAAAGAGGAAGCGGAGGCGTCGCCGGTGGCACCAAGTCTGTTGCATGTAGTTCCGTTTACGCCATTTCAGACCCACTTCTTGCGCACCGTGCCCACCTCTGCGGGCTCGGCGTCCGCTGCCCCTGGAAAGACGGGGAAGGCCGGTGTTGCCGTGGTTGACAAGCTATCCGGCAAGGCATAACGTCCACGTTGGCTGAATGTCCGACGTAAATTGGCTTTGTAGCAAGTTCTTTTTTACGATTACATCTTAGTCAGAACTGATCTGCTTACGGATTACAAATGTATCTCAACTTCGCCCTGTTAAGGAGGCAATCATGAGCAGGCACAGAGCACGTCCGGTACGAATTCTCCCCACGATAGTGTTGGCGCTGCTGGCGTCTGTGCTCTTGCCGAGCCTCTTGGCCTGCGGCGGTGACGGCGGCTCAGCACAGCAAGGCACCCTTCGTGTCGCGCTGGAGCGCATCGGCCTGCCCCAGTTCACTCCTTCGACTGTCACCTGGCCGAACGAGAGCAACCGCTGGAGCTACGGCGCAACTGAGACCCTCCTGGGACTGGACGCCGAAGGCCAGACCATTGCCCGCCTCGCCAAGTCGTGGGAAGTGAAGGACGACGGCATCCACATCACCCTGCAAGAGGGCGCCAATTTCCACAAGGACATGGGCGAATTTACGTCCGAGGACGTCGTTTTCAACTACGCGGAGTCGATGAAAGACGGAAGCCGCTTCGTGGA
Source organism: Dehalococcoidia bacterium (assembly GCA_047516345.1). GTDB lineage: Bacteria > Chloroflexota > Dehalococcoidia > Lucifugimonadales > Lucifugimonadaceae. The sequence continues at coordinate 3,193 of JAKZUY010000123.1, forward strand.
CCGGCCATCCTTGATAACGATGTTCGAACCCTGGCAGGCAGTGGACAAGTACACGGTGTTTGTCCCGTGGAAAGACCGGCCCTCCTACTGGTGGATGAAGCACAACTCACCTGCCTGGCCGGGCGTCGTGAACATGTGGAGCAAGAAGTACATCGAGGAGACGGGCCAGGATAACGTTTCCATCGACGTAGGCACTGGTCCCTTCGAAATGATCGAGTTCCGGGCTGAGGACCGTGTAGAGATGAAGGCGGTGAAGGACCACTGGAGACAGACGCCTGAGTGGGAGGGTTTGGAGGTCCTGGAGGTTCGCGAGGCGGCCACCCGGGTCGCAATGATGAAGGCCGGGGAGGTGGATATCGCCGATATTCCTCTGCCGAACCTGCCTCAGGTGGGGGACGTTGGAACTATCCGGCCCATGCTGTCAGGCACGATCTTCGAGATCCACCTGGCCGGCCAGTTCTACATCCTGAATCATCCTGAAACAGGCGAGTTGGAAACCAACATCTACACGGAGAACGAGAACTACAAGAACGAGCAGTGGCTGGAAGAACATCCGTGGATCGGAAACATAGAGGACGCGGCGTCCATGGAGCGCGCAAGGAAGGTCCGCCGCGCCATGGCGATGGCGATCGACAAGGAATCCATCGTCCGGAACGTCCTGCTGGAGCGAGGCGCGCCGATCTATGCCACAAGGACGAACACGTCAAGTCAGCATCTGGCGGCGGGAACCCACGATCGTTGGGCCGACGAGCTTAAATTCGATCCCGAGGGCGCCAAAGCGTTGCTGGCCGAGGCCGGATACCCGAATGGCTTCAAGACCGACTTCTTCAACGTATCCGGCGCCCGACCGCTCCAACAGGAGATTGGAACCGCGGTGATTCCGATGTTGCGAGCCGTCGGAATCGATATCGCCGAGCAGCGGGTTGAGTGGTCGTCAATCGCCGGTAAGAGCTCAAAGGGTGAAGTTGCCGCTCCGCTCATGATCGGCGGCAGCAGGGAAACATGGCCGATTACATTCAGGGCGGGTCCTCCGCTCGGTTACGGAGGCTTCGGGTGGTCACACCAGAGGGTGCTGGATGACCGCGACGTTATGCTGTTCTCGCCATCAGTTGAGGCGATGTCCCAGGTTGGCCGCGAACACACCGAGTTCCTGTTCCAACAGCAGTTCACGGTCCCCGTCGTAGAAGCCCACCGAGTCTTCGTCGCTGGTCCCGCAATCGGCGACTGGTGGCTGATGGCTGGGCCGGGCGGCCACATCAACAACTTCGAGTACGTGCAACACGCCGCGGAAAACGGCAATTAGCGTACGACTTGCAGCCGCACACCAATAGCTGCAGGGGCATCCTGGCTGTGCGGATCGAGCGTTAAAGCAGAGTCGTAAAATACCGGCCCGTGGCTATCTACCAGCGACGGGCCGGTATCTCTGCCAGGCGGGCGCCATGGATCTGGCGCGCTCCGAAAAAAACTCTTTCGATCATCCCCATGACCTTCATCCTGCCCAGGAAGCGAGAGAGCAGTTGTATCTGACGGATACCCTTAGACTCCCGGAAAACGGGCCTGGTCTCATTGCACGCCCCACATTTCAGCGGCCTGCCAGAGGCGGGACGGGAGCAGCCAAAGCTTGACCCGATTTCTCATACTGCGGTTCGCCATGACTTTGGCGACCCTGCTCGCCGTCTCCGTCCTGGTTTTCAGCGTCGCCCGTATTCAGGGAGACCCGCGTGTTCTGCTCCTGGCCGACCAGTTCGGCGGCATCGACCCCGTGCAGTGGGACGCCATGGGCAGAGACCTTGGACTGGATAAATCTCCGGTCCACCAGTACGCAATCTTCCTGGGCAAGATTCTGCGA
>JAKZUY010000124.1:0-6715 GCA_047516345.1 Dehalococcoidia bacterium
TCGGTGTGGTGTTGTTGGTGACTATTGCGACGGCTTTGGTCGAGACGGTTGCACGGGTGAAGCGCAGGGCAGTTGGCGCTTGAGTTCGGCCCGAGCCTGCTCTGTTCGTTCTAGCCTGCCGCGAGACGAATATTCTGCGGCCCTCGTTCATCCCGCGTATTCGTGGTGCCGTTATGGTACTGACGGCTGCAGAATAATCAGCAGGCGGCTCTACCAGGCCGCCTGCTGATTTTTCTGCAGCCGTCACGACCCGAGAGTCTCGCTCTGGGATATTCATTGCTAGCTGACACAACGAGTTTTGCCTTTACGGGAAAAGACCACTGCTTTTGATTCGCCCGGGAGATCCGGCAGTTGACGCTTCACACCAGCACCCCCGCGTCAGCACCTATGCCGCCATCGTGCAGTCTCGACGCAGGTGGGATAATAAAGACACTCCCAGCCGGCGGAGCCGCCACCGCGACACAGGACCCGCAAACCGAGTGCAAAGGAAATACCCCATGAACCCAGACCAGGAAATTACCGCGTCGGCAAACTCCGAATTCGCCAAGACAATCCTGCACCGAGCAGCGGAAATCTTCGCCGCCAGTCAGCGGGAAACGGAAGACACCACCGCGTACACCGCACTCGAACAGGCCAAGGATGAGTTCATCGCCCAAGAGCCGCAGAGTCACCAGAAACAGAGGACTTACGGGTTTAAACACCTGTCGGTTGACCTCGGCAGCTTCATCCGGAAACAGCACCCGAAGTACGCCGACGAAGTGGCCCCCATCAACCGGTGGAGCAGCGACACTGACCAGCGTAGGCAGGTAATAGGGCAGACGTCATAGGATTTGAGCATGGCGAAGAGCAAGAACAAGCATGAAAAGCAGCCCTCGAGTTGCCCCCAAGGTTGGCACCCCGCAGGCCATGTCACCCCCATCCGCCTCACCGTCAAGCAACAACTCTACTGCCGCCGCGCCGTTGGCATCGCCCGCTTCGTACACAACCTCTGCGTCGCCACCCACCGCTTCCACCGTGCCAACCGCATGCGCTGGCCATCATGGCAAGACCTCAGCAAAGCATTCAACGAATGCAAACACGAGGACTACCCGTTTGTACAACAGGTCTCTTACCGCGTCGCCGAGGGCGCCTTCCGAGACTTCGGCGCCACGATCGCCAAATGGCGCGACCCGTATGCCTGTGCATGATCACCGCCTACTCCGCAATAATCATCACCGCCGTGTACTCCTGGACGCACCCATGGAAGCTACCGTGACCAGACTGAAAACTTTGACCGTAACCCTTGGATGATTCGCCCGATGCGCCTTTAACATTTCCCGGCCGCGACTTCCGCTGCCCCAATACCGCGCATGGTCGTTTACGATTTTCGTATCGGCGCTGCCTACTTGAACAATCCTACCCTGCTAGGGCGTCGTCTTTGCCAGCAACCGGGCCTACGTCCGGCACTGCGAACAGAGTCAGGTTATAGATCGGACATAGAAACAGCCGAAGTTGCCCGTAAACGGCCATGGAACTCCCTGTAACAGAAACAGGGCTCATAGTGCCCCAAAGGCCCTAAACCACGCCCGGGGGCCGTTTCCGGCGAAAACCGAGGCGCCCCAGTTGCCGGTGACAAATCAGCGACGGTTGCCCGCCTGAGGAAGCCGCTCCCAAAAACGTCAACGGGAATGACGCCATTTGCACCGCTTGTGTGCCACCCAGTGGGAGGCATAGTAGAATGTCGCCCACCGAGTAAAGAACCTTGACATTTCCCACCCCGTCCGACGGACGGACGCTGCGAACACGCGGCGAAGGAGTTGCGCAAATGACCCAAGAACTAGGTAATCTCGATCCAATTCCCCTTCGCTCGATCTGGTCCCACGAAGAGAACGATTTCACTCCATGGCTCGCGGACAACCTCGACCAGCTCAGCGACGCTGTCGACATCGAATTGCAATTAGTCGAAATTGAACACGAGCTCCCAGATGGTCGACGAGTAGACATACTCGCCCGTGACCACGATGACCGCATCGTAATCGAGAACCAACTTGAGACCTCCGACGACGACCATTTCGTGCGGCTTCTCCACTACGGGCATACGACCGGCGCCAAAACACTGCTTTGGCTGGCCCCCGAATTCACCACACTGCACGCCGAAACCGTCCGGTGGCTCAATTCGCGTTACAAACTAGACCTCCGCTGCATCGAGGTTTCCGCGTGGCGACTCCAGGACACGTACGCACCGCTATTCCGTCAGTTGGTCCCCAACGCCGATCGCACCACGGACACCCGTCAATACCGGGCCTTCTATCGTCCCGTTCTTAGACGATTGGCGTCCGTCGGATTCACCCAAGTTCAACCAGCATTTCCAACTGAGGCCGTTTTTCGTTGGTTCGCAACGCCCGCACCGAACATACTTTATGGCCTCCAATACGGTGACCCAGACGGCAATTCATGGGCGTTCATGCTATTTGACGACGAAGAAGGCAAGGATCCTGCCTACCAAGCAGTCGCGTCGCACCGTGATGAAATCCTCGCTCAGATCCCTGGCACAGCTGAGTCGGCCACCGACCCCGCCGGTTCCATCTGGATCGGTTCCAAAACGCCAGCGACCCTAGACGATCCTTACGAACGCCAAGAACCCATCCGCAACTGGATGTTTGACCGGTTGGTCGATATAGAGCACGCGGCAGCAGCTTTCATGGCCTGACCAAGCAAACACCTGCGAAACACTCAATTTTCGCCGCAAGCAGTCTGGACGACCGCTGCCGGCCGTTTAGCCATTCCCCACCACAACGGCTACAACGGGATTCCCGATACCCAGAACAGCCACGGCAGGTTGCTGACGGCGAAGCAGTTGCGGCTCCGGACACGGCCCAAATAGACTCAGGGACATCCTCGTTCCGCGAGTCCCGCTTTGACCATCCCGCGACAATCCCCTACATATGGACCACTTGGTTGCCCAGACTTCTAATCGGCGAGAACTCGTGCGAGTGGGCGGTCTGCTTCAAGGCACACCACCAGAACTGGACCAGGGTCCCGTCCGACTTCAACCAGACGGAGTGGATGCTGAACCACACCGCGCTCCTCAACGAGCGAATCGCCAACTGGGAAATCGGCGGCTACAGCGTCGAAGCCGAAGGACAGAACAGCTTTCAGCTCCGCGGCAAAGCGGCAACACTGTCTGGCAAGCCCGACCTGATCGTACGGAGAGAAGACGGTGACGAAGCCGTCATCATCGACGGGAAGACCGGGCACGAGAGCCCCAGCCACATCGTGCAGGTCATGATTTATCTGTACGCCATCCCGAGAGCGCTGGAGCGTTACCGGACTCTCAAACTCAGGGGCAGGCCACCTACCTGGACCACACGGTCCGCATATCGGCGGAGGCTGTGGACGACCAGTTCATACAGAACCTGGGAGCGTTGATCCGCCGGCTCGCGGCCGACAAGCCGCCCGCCCGCGTGCCGAGCAGACAGGAATGCCGCTTCTGGGACATCAGTGCCCTAGACTGCCCGGACCGCGTGGATGGCGATGCGGAGCCCCGAGAGAGAACAACCTACGACTTCTGAGCGGAAGTCACCGAGCTTGTAAACGGCTGCGATGATCACGAAGGCAACTACGGATAGCCAGCGGGATCCGATGAGTTTCAAGGCTATCCTCCAGCAGGTGCGTCTTCACTCGTACCAGTCTTTGCGGAGATAACCGGCTACTAACGAGAACATCGGCCGGAAATTGTCGATAATCGGGAACCACCGAGGCAGTCGTGGGATCACTGTCCGGCGCACTTCCGCAGAATGTCCGCCGCCGACCCCACCACCGCAGGGTGAGGCAAATCAATCCCAGCGAGTTTTCACACTTTGGCGTCGGCGGACACCAATTACGGTGGCACTGACCCGACTGGCCCGGGAACCGAGACCGAAATCCCCAGATCCAGACCCTGGCACAAAACCTGCTCGACGACCTGTCGCCACAAGTCCTCCACCTCAACCGTGCTGCGTTGTGGATTCGATCTGTATTTGCGAGTCAACCGGGGATTGACCATACCCGGTAACTCGATAGTGGGCCGCGGGAATCCTGACGAAGAGAAACCGGCCCGCAGACAGGGGACGAAGGAGAACATCCCATCAACCTGACGGTCGTACGTGGCGCCAATGTACAGGCGGTCTGACTCCCATTCCTCGGGCAGACAAACGAGTGCTCTGGGCCCGCACAAGGGATCTGTGTCGGAATACCGGGGGCCGAGGGTAACATCCCAATAGGCTTCGGGAACCCGACCTCGCAAAACCGAACGGTAGGTTGCCACATCGTGATCCACCCAACGGTCCACCACGAACACCGTGTCCAAGGCAAAAATGCCGCCCACGCGGGATCCGAAAAGCACCACCGAGCCCCTGCTGAGGTAACGCAGCTGGGTGGGACCCTGCTGGGTATGCTGCTGACAGCCCGTGTAAAAGAACCCTCCGAAGACGAATGGGTCGGTGTTCTGGAGGCCGCGGTAATCGGTCTTCTTCTCATAGCACGGCCGCCAGACACGTCCCGGCCCCTGCGGGTCCCCGCTCTGGAATTCACGGGCGACCACCGACTCTGCCTCCCACTCGCCCCAGAATTCAATCGGGCCGTTGATCGCCTGATCGCCACTAAGATAGGTTCCATCCGTACGCAAATACTTACGAACGTGATTGCCGGTATTCCACCTCGATCCCCTGTTCCTACTCGGCTCGGATTGGGGATGCAAAAACTGGACGAAGCAGAGTTTTTCGGTGAGCGGCAAACGTGGGCCTCCTCTCCTGATTGGTCACGCAGCGGCGATTATAAGCAAAGCATCCCGCGTGGCGCCACGTATCCCACGACCCAGGCACCAAGACACTACCGGAGTGGCATTCGTGAAACGGTGTGCTGATGATCGGCCGGCCGACGGACCAGCCCGCATCATCGGAAGCTGTTGACGACCGTCATGCCAAGTGCTGGCAACGAGGCCGAACAAACGCGAGCCGTGATTAGCAATTTGAAAACTACCCTCATCAACTGAATTCATTCCGGAGATGGCCGACCACCGCCTCAACGCTGTCGATGCACCTATCGAGAGTCTCGCCAACTGGAGAGTCTCCGATGTTCACACGCGGCCAACCGTGGGAGTCGAAGAACGCATCAACAACGAATTCCAGATACTCATGATCTGGGAAACCAGGTATCCGGTCAACCAGCACGTTGCCGTTCATTAGCTTGCTGTCCACCTTACCGCTCAGCTCGGCTAACGAGATAAAATTGTGTTTGTTTAGATACCGAAATCCGCCCCAGCGAGCGTTGGCGACCACGAGGTGCCGATGCTTATCGACGTTGCAAATCTCGTTGAGCAATGAAAGACCCTCGGCAACTTGTCCCAACGGGTCTCTGGACGTGGTCGCCTCCAGATGGTACGGCTGAACCGACGCTATGTAGTCCTTGACGTCAGGACTGACCCCGAGAAGACGCTTGGCGAATATCTTTTTGTTGCGTTTGCCCAATATGGGGAACTCGTTTTCGGCACATGGACATTCACTGTTGGCCTTCACCAGTTGCCAAACAAGGTGGTCGAGGGCCGACCGCAGGTTGTACGCGACCTCTCCCGCCCTGATCGACCACTCAATAGGGGCTTTCGAGACATCGCCACGATAAACCCACCGTTCACCGCCGTCATCCAGCGGCTCCTGCACAATCAGGCGGGCTCGTTCCTGGCAGAACGCGGCGATTTCCGCTCTGAGCAACCGCAACTCAGACCGAGCACGGGCAATCTTGGCATCAACGGCCTCCAACGTAGGCATCATCTCGGTCACCTCAGTGTACGCGAAAACTGGATAACGACTTTTGTGGCAACGGTCGTCGCCGTGATCGCCCAGCCCCAACCCACCGTCAGACGTTATACCCTACCTGGCGCAGGCTCCGGCGAATTCGGTGCTTGGCAGCATCCAACCGCCCAAACTCGCTGACATCTTTGAGACGGGCAGCGTACCCCTGCAGCATGAAGAACGCGTGGGCACCCACCGCCAGCCGTACGGTCACGGCACCGCTTCCCATCGCGTCCTTCACAGCAGCTGACAATTCCCTGGATAGCACTCCCGAATCATCCCCACCCGAAGGGAAGAAAGTCCTTGAGGCTGTGGCCGCGTCTTCCCAGCGCAAAGTCACCATGGTCATGGGAATCCTCCTTACCGACTTACCGATCGTCGCTGAATCAGGACGACCGGATGATGTTTTATCGACAGCGTACCCAGTCCGGTTTTCCGGTCAAGTTTTATCTTTCGTGTGGCGCGTTGGCCGGCACTCGCCGGGGCTTTTTCACGCACGAGTCGGCATAGCCCTCGGTCACTCCGACCCCCGAAATCCCCGGGAGCGCCGCCAACCGGGAACTCCTCGTTTCGGATTTGTAAATCAGGCAACGATTTTTCCAATTCCCGTCCTCATGAACCTGCACCGGCAACCCCCGCCAGACGGGCTAACCGACCCGCATTGCCTCAAATAGAACGCTACCGAAAGGAGCGCTTCACGTAACGGCCATTTGGGCGAACCACTGTGGATACAGATAAGGTCACGACAGTCGGCGGAGTTTGCGGTGAGGGCGGAACCACCCATACCACTCAAACACAGGATGGCGTCCCGAATTTTCGGTAGCATTCTATTTGAGGCAATGCGCCACCTGCTCGCCCAGACTGATGCGCGCTGTCCAGCGAGCGAGGTTGTGGGACATCACCTGGAC
>JAKZUY010000125.1:0-4062 GCA_047516345.1 Dehalococcoidia bacterium
CGGCTGCTGCTCTCTGGTTTCAGCCCGTGGTCTCGGAGACGGTGGCGAGGTCCTTAAAGGCAGCCGGTTTCCTGGGCGTTGCTCCGGGCAGCTGGGACTTCCGCCGCATGGAAAGCTGCGCGATAAGGCCAATTATCGCGCAGCATATGGGTGTGCGTAAGCGGCCGTTTTCGCCGCTATTTCAGGCCAGCCAGAGGACCGCGAAACCGCTTCCTGCAGAGGGTTTTCCAGTAGAAATCACCGTAAAGGTCATGTAAGAAAATAGGCCAAACTGATCGCCGAAGCGGACGTCGTAAACTGCGGGCCGCCGACTGACAGACACTCCCAGGCGTGCTATCATCGCCGATACCTCGGACCACAGCGAGGATCCAATGACCAAACAGCCCCCAGACCCACCGGCATCGGGCTCATATCGTGTCATAGTGGTCGACCCACCTTGGAATCAAGGCAAGACTGGTCGACGCAGCGTCCGTCCCAACCAGACGACGCAGTTGGACTATCCGACCCTCTCCATTGACCAGCTGAAAATGCTCCCCATCAAAGACTGGTGCGATTTGGAGACTGCATTCCTCTGGCTTTGGGCGACCAACAGCAAAGACCGTGCCACCGGCCGTCCGATCCTCGCCATGGCCTTCGACCTGATGGACGCCTGGGGGTTCACCTACTACACCACCGTCACCTGGAACAAGGGTACCGGGCCCTGCCCCTTCGGCCCTTACCAGGTGACGACAGAGCATGTGTTGTTCGGCTACCGCGGCAAGGCTCGGTTCGACCGCGAGCACCTGGGCAAACTCCAGACCTGCTTCCACGCCCCGCCAGGCGTCCACAGCGCCAAGCCCAGTTCCTTTTATCAGGACCTCGCGGCCTACTTCCCGGGCCCCCGCCTAGACGTATTCGCCCGGCAGGAACGGCCAGGTTTCGATGGCTGGGGCGATCAGTACGGCGAACTTCCCGAGGACGCCCCCCGCCGCGTCCTTGGCGGCTAAGTCCACATGCCGTTTATCACCGACATACGCCACGACCCTGTCAACTGCGGGTACGCCATCTGGATCGACGGCCGGTTCTGCTGCCGCGTCCGCAAACGGACCTTTCCCGCCATGGAGTTACAGATAGGATCCGAGATCAGCTGCCCACAGCTGATCCAACGCGATAACTTCCACTGGAAACACAGCTATGGCAGGGCATCTTGGGCTCAAGAGAACTCCCGTCTCAAGCGAGCCTATGATCTCATTGCCTGGGCCGATCACCGCGTGACGGTGACCACCGTCGGTTTCGGAGCCAATTCCACCGAGTTTATACCCGAGCACGCTACAGTGCCCGGCTTCCCTGACCTCGCTGTCCACATCACCGATACCGGCGTACTCGTCGCAAGGGTCGAGGTCACCGGCACGGAACAACGCCGGGGGCAAGACCTCTGGGTCAGGCCCGACAAGGTCGCCTACGCCCAGACCCATCCCGAGGAAAACCCTTGGACCGTTCTGCACTATGCCGAGCCCAAACAAACCATGTTTTGCGTCAAACCCGATCCCAACCTGGAATACCACCACCAGGAGATACCCATACGCGGCTCGATCGAGCATTACGTAATCTTCCAAACCGACCAACCCGAGGTCCACGACGTCTACCAGTTCCGCGACCTGCTGGTTCAGGCTGTCAACGACGCCCTCGCGGGGTAAACACCCAAAGGGCCGCGTTTCAACAATCTCCAGGGGCAAAAGGTTTCACCCTGCCGGAGTACCTGGGAGCACCCGAAGTGAACGTGCTGATTGCGGCCGCGTCGCCCTCTAGGCTCGACTGCTGAGTCAGCGGTGTCCAGCGGGCCGGTGGGGCAATTATCGCGCAGCTTTTGTCCGCTGAAATCGCCCCTGAAATCTCGCCGCCCATGACTACTGCCAGCGACCCGCAGATCGTCCCCCGCCAGCCCGAGTACCTGCCGGCACTGCGAGCCGCGGACGAAGGCGTCGCCTCCGCCCTGGAGTCCGTTATCTCGGACAACACCAGGCGCGTCTTCGAAGGCTGGTGCGCGGACGTTGGACTTACATCCCTGCCGGCAGAACCACTCACCGTCGACCGTTACCTGGCCGCCCGCGCCGACTCCGGCGTCGCCACCCTGCGGCTCGCCACGTCAGCCATTGCCAAGGCCCATGAGTGGGTGAAACTGGAATCGCCCTGCCGGGACCCGGGCGTGCGCGCCTCTCTGAAGGGGTGGGGGAGGCGACTTTCGAAGCCCCAGCGTCAGGCCTGCGCCCTCACCGCCGACGTTCTCGCCGTCACCGGCTGACCGCCGTCCAGCCCCGTCGCCGCGGCTTTGAAACGACGGAGCAAGCTGAGGAACGGGGCAGGTTTGACGTGGCCCTGGTGGCTGCGCTGTCCGGCGCGAGGTTGCGGCGTTCCGAGGCGGCCGCGCTGACCTGGGGGCGACGTGCAGCGCTGGGACGACGGCAGCGGGGCAGTTGGAGCTCACCTCGGGCATGTGGAATGTGCTGACCATACTCAATGCCGTCGTTAGAACCGGCCAACACTTGATCCATCCGTTTACTTGTAGGTGATACCATCTTGAAAACCAACGGGAACCGTTGGAAACGTGTTTCGCTATTCCGATGCTTCGAGATGGAACCTCAGACGAACAAATCTGCTGGCGTCTCCCTCCATAATCTCGGGTTCGGTGCCGTTGAACTCTCGCATTGCCCTGCGCATCACAGGCCAACCCCTGCCCCGTTGCTCCATGAGGCCCATCACAAGCATAGAATTGGCCATCGACTCGTTCCTCGAGCGGGGGTGACCGCCGGCACGAACACTCTCCACACTCATGTGATTGGGGAGGCCTCCCGGGCTGGTCACGTCGACATACTGTGCAAAAACTTCGAGCAATACCTTGGATCCGGTGATTGCATAATCCCTGTGTACTACCGCATTTACCAGCGACTCGCGAAGCGCCGCTGGTGGCAGCAACGGACGGTCTTCCCTGGCCAATCCCCGGTATGACTCGAACCGTCCGAGGCTAGCGAACCAACCGACCGCTCGCTGTACTTGCTCGTCCAGACGTCCCTTGGATCCTGCCACTTGTATTACGTCCGAAGCCCGGTCGTAGCCATCGTATGCGACGCACTCCACCCAAAAGTTACGTGTTTGCGGGTAACTCTGCGGTGCCTTGCCAAAAGCCAGTACTCCATAGAGCGTTGGATGCAACACGCCTCCCAGATCCGCTACCACACCACGATTACGCAGGTCGTCTTCATCTTCGGGCTGAGGTTCATCCACAGTGTCGAGTCCGAACTTTTGGAGATAGGCATGGAAGGGCTGCATATCGATATGAGCTGTCGTCGCAGCTTGTATCGTGCGTTCCTCGGTGAGGATGTAACCAAACGCGTTATAGAGTTCCTGAAGCTCAGTAGGCGATGGTTCAACGCTGCTGCGTTGGCGGCGTACCCACACGCGACCATCGTACCGTAACGGCTCGAATCCACGCTGGCGAGGAATCTCCAGCCAGTGTACCCAGCCGTTCGGATCCTCCTGCCGCCCGGCACGAGCGGTAACCGGTGAACTGCAGCCCGTTTGAAGGAACGATGTCAATCTTTCGTGAAAGCGCTCCGCATCTTCTCTGACGCCCACAATCTCCTGAGCGTCGGTTACACCCAATATGACAACACCGCCCTCAGTGTTTGCGAAAGCGCAGATCGTTCTGCCGACCGCTGATAAGTCTCCCAGTCCGCGTTTGAACTCCGTCCGATCGTTCTCTCCTGCTTCGATGCGACCGAGAACGTCCAGCCAGTCCATCGTCAATCTCCTAAAAACCGTACTTCAAACGTCGCATACGAAACGCCTCGTCACCGCCGTCAACCGTCTGGACGATTGCGTCGCGAATGCCAGGCTCCTCAATGGCCCCTGAACTTGCGACTCTGCCCCGATCAGCCGTAGCTTCCAAGTGAATCACCTGATCGGCGTCTCCGTTGACGACGATGTTCGCGTTGTGCGTCGCTACGATGATTTGGCGGCGTCCTTTTAGCCGCTTCAATGCTGGGAGCATCGTCTCGAACAGAAACCGGTTATCCAGTTCATCCT
>JAKZUY010000126.1:0-5696 GCA_047516345.1 Dehalococcoidia bacterium
GAGCCCAAAACCCGCCGCACATCCGTAACGCGTATAAAATCAGATGGTCGGGGCGTGGCGCAGCGGAAGCGCACCTGCTTTGGGAGCAGGGGGTCGTGGGTTCGATTCCCGCCGCCCCGACCAAAACTTTCGCTGTGATCGTACGGGGTGGAGGGTAGTGTCGTGTTGGCCCGCCTCCGTAGGGAATGGGTCGGCGTTATATGTTCTGGGCGGTTTCCCCGAATTTCTTGCCGAGCTCGACGAAGAATTCAAGCGATTCGGGGTTGGCCATCGCATCGCGGTTTATTACCTCACCGACGACTGCGCCAGTGATAATCCGCTTCACCGGCACTTCGAGCTTCTTGTCGGTCAGTGTTTTGGGCACTTCCGGCACGGCGTAAATCCGGTCCGGGGAGTGTCTCGGAGACAGGAGCTGGCGGAGCCTCTCCCGGATTCGGCCCTTCAGATCTTCGTCGAGACTGACGCCGTCCCGCAACTGCAGAAACAGCAGCAGCTGCCCTTGTTCATTCGGCTGGCCGGTATCTATGACGAGGCTGTCCTGCACTTCGTCCATCTCTTCGACGACCCTGTAAAACTCGCTCGTTCCCATGCGAACTCCGCTCCTGTTGAGGGTGGAGTCGGAGCGGCCATAGACGACGAAGGTTGACCGGTCGGTCTTCTTGACCCAATCGCCATGCCGCCACACGCCGGGGAAGTCGTCGTAGTAGCTTTCCCGGTAGCGCTCACCGTCGGGATCGTTCCAGAAGAATAGGGGCATCGAGGGCAAGGGCGCCGTCAGGACCAGTTCGCCCACTTCTCCCACCACTGGGCGACCGTCGGGATCGAATGCTTCGACCTTCGCGCCAAGGCACGCCGCCTGTATCTCGCCGGCGTGTACCGGCAAAAACGAGGCCGGCCCGATAAACCCTGTACAAACGTCTGTGCCGCCGCAAAAAGAACCCAGGTGAATATCTGACCCTATGTTGTCGTAGACCCATTGGAATCCCTCGGGCGAAAGCGGCGCGCCGGTGGAACCCACACCCTTCACCTCTCGCAGGTCGTACTCCTTGCCCGGTCGTATTCCCTCTTTCATGCATGCATGAAGAAACGGCGCACTCGTACCAAAGTACGTCGCCTTGGTCTCGTCGGCCAGATCCCACAGGTTGCCCAGGTGCGGGTACACCGGGTTGCCGTCGTACAGAACGACCGTCATCCCCAGCATTAGCCCGCTGAGGTCGAAGTTCCACATCATCCACCCGGTGGTGCTGAACCACAAAAGCCGGTCAGAACTGCCCAGATTGAACTGCAACGACTGGCACTTGACGTGTTCGAGGATTACCCCCCCGTGCCCGTGAACTATCGGCTTGGGCAGACCGGTGGTTCCGGATGAGAACAGTACCCAGAGTGGGTGATCAAAGGCTACGGGTTCGAATTCGATCTCCGTGGCGTCCAGTTCAGCGTCGCGCCAAAGCACCGCGTTTTGCAGACCGTCGAGGGACGGCTGTTCGTACAGGTACGGAACCATTACCAGATGCTCCACGGACGGGAGCTGACTTTGTATGTTTGCGGCCTGTTCAAGGCGCGGATAGTCCTTCCCGCTGAAGCGGTAGCCATCTACGGCGAACAAGACCTTGGGGGCGATCTGCTGGAGACGTTCCAGGACGCTTCGAATGCCGAACTCAGGTGCGCAGGTAGCCCATATTGCGCCGATGCTCGTTGCGGCCAGGCAAGCGATGGCGGTCTCCGGAATATTCGGCATGTACGCTGCGACGCGGTCGCCCTTACGCACGCCCATCGCCCGCAAACCGGCTGCCATTCGTGCCACCTGATCGTGCACCTCCCGGTAGGTGACGGTGCTGGTTGGCCGGATCTCGGACCTGGCGATGAATGCCGGATGATCGTCTCTCCGGCGAAGCACGTGCTCCGCGTAGTTGAGCGTAGCGCCAGGAAACCACTCAGCGCCTGGCATACGCGGTTCCGTCAATACGCGCGAATACGGGCTGTGTGAAATTATCTCGAAGTAGTCCCAGATCGCACCCCAGAACCCTTCCAAATCGTCGACGGACCATTGCAGTAGATCATCGTACGAATCGAACCGCAGGTCTCTGGTCTGTCCGAGCCATTCAATGAACTTTGCGATGTTCGAATTCGACCGGTACTCGGCGGAGGGTTCCCACAGCAATGTCCCTTCTTCGACCGGGCGATTGGCGCCGTCCTGATTCATTCGACCAAGTCCCTTCTGTCCACAGGCCTGCTGAGAGGATTCACGGACGGATGCCCTATTTGTGTCAATCTGTTCATCGACCAGGCCCGTTCAAATTGCGGACAAGCGAGGATTACCCCGACGCGCCGTCTTCACCGAATCGCTCCATGATCAGCGCCGCGTGCTTTGCGCCGAACAGGAAGTCTTCGATGGCGATGTTCTCATTAGGCGCATGAATCTTATGGGAAGGGTGATCGACCCCGCTCGTCGAGATGGGGATTCCGAGGGTCACGCCAAAGTCGTACCAGGGGCCTGTGCCGGGCATATTGGGCGCTATTACCGGCTTGCGGCCATATATCTCTTCTGCGGTCGTTGCGACCAGTTGCACCCACGGCGAGTCGATGTCGGTCCGCGCTGGATTTACGGCGCCCATCAGAACCAGTTCGACGTCGTCAAATCCCTGGGCATCGAGGTGTGCCCGCAACTTGTCGAAGACATCGCGGGGCCGTTGATCGGGCACAAGCCGGAAGTCCATCTTGGCCGACGCCTCCGCCGGCAGCACCGTTTTCATTCCCTGGCCCGTGTACCCGGACAACATGCCGGCGATGTTTGCGGTTGGGTTGAACAGAAGGTTGGTCTTGAGGGCGTCCCCTTCCGCATCACCCACGAACGTGTCTGCGCCGAAGGTCGCCTTCCAACTCGGGCCCTCGTCGGGCAGCTTCGCCGTGGCCGCCTGCTCTTTGGGGGTAGCTGGTTTGATGTTGTCGTAGAACCCCGGCACGAGAATCCGGCCATCGACGCTCCTGATCGCTGCCAGGGCATGGACGAGCCTCCACGGGGCGGACGGCAGGATTGCGGCAAACGACGAGTGGGCGTCGCCGCTCAGCTGACGGGCCCGCAGGTCGATCGTGAGGACCCCTTTTAATCCCTGATACAGGAACGGGTCGTTGTTGAGGTTACGGCCTCCGCCTTCCCAGATACACGCGTCGGCCTTGAAGTCGTCGCCCCGTTCCGCAATAACCGGCCGAAGGTTGCGACTGCCGATCTCTTCTTCACCCTCGGCCAGAAACTTCACTTTGCACGGTAGCCCGCCGCGAGTGTCCCGGAACGCCTTGATTGCGGCGAGGCGCGCCACGATGTTGCCTTTGTCGTCCGACATGCCCCGGCCGAACAGCCGGTCGCCGCGACGTTGAGGCTCGAACGGGTCTGACTCCCACAGTTCCAGCGGCTCCGGCGGCTGCACGTCGTAGTGCGTGTAGAAGAGCAGCGTCCTGTCGGATGCGCCGTCTATCGTGCCGAGCACTACCGGATTGCCGTCGTTGGGAACGGGGATGATCTCGACTTCCAGTCCGGCCGACTCGAACATCTGCTTGACCAGGCCCGGCGCCTTGTCGAATCCGATGCCCTGTGCGGAGATGCTTGGTTGCCGGACGAGATCCATCAGCATCGCAATGCTCTCGTCGAGGTGGTCCTCGATATGGGCGTAGATGTCCTGCATAGGGAACTCCCGCGGTCGTCGCTGTTTTTCAAAGGTGCGCATGATGGTAGCGTTTACGAACACATTGGATTATCAGGCAAGGCGCTCATGATTATCGACACGCACGCACACATCTACTCCGAAGATCAGGAATCCTACCCGACCATCGCCGACCCGCTACGCCCTCCTGCCGGAACCGGAACGACGGCTGGCCTCATGGATGCCATGCGTTCGTGCGGCGTGGACCGCGCAATGTTGGTCCAGACCAGCACTTTCTACGAATGGGACAACACGTTTGTGCGCGACACGGGCGCGGTAACGGGCGATTGGGCGCGGTCAGTCGTGACGCTGAACCCGGAAGACCGGCACAGCCCCGACGTGCTGTTCGCTCTGTACGAGAGAGCGAACGCACGGGCGCTCAGGACGTACCCGGTTGGTAAGCAGGACTACGACCACCCGGGCAATCGGCGACTGATCTCTGCCGCGCGCGATCTGGGAATGACGGTCAACGTGCTGATCGGCGAACTGCGGGCGGCCAAAGAGCTGGCGGCGGTGTTGGCAGATTTTCCCGACTGCAGTTTCGTGCTCGATCACTGCATCGCTCTGGAAATCGGGCCCGGATTCGAAGCAAAATTACAACGCGTGATCGAACTGGCGTCGTTTCCCAACTTGCACGCCAAGCTCACGTTTCTCCCGACAGGAACGCGGGAGAAGTTTCCGTTCCCGGACATGCACAGCGCGTGCCGGCGCATTATCGACGCGTACGGGCCAGACCGGTGCGTGTGGGGTTCCGACTACCCCACGGAGTTGTGGTGCCCAAACGTGACCTACCCCCAACACCTCGAACTATTCCAGCAACACCTGGGCCTGTCCGAATCTGAGCAGCAGGCCATTCTGGGCGGGACGGCGGAAAGGCTGTGGTTCGCTTAACGCCGGCGCGTTACGGGTTACCCGTCTGGGTTCGGAGTCCCGCAGGTCAACAAGCCGCCGTCCACCGTGATCGTCTGGCCGTTGACGTAGTCGCTCAGCCCTGAGGCAAGGAAAACGGCCGCCCCTGCGATGTCGCTCGGCAGACCTCCGCGCCTGCTGGGTATCGATGGGAGGGCATAGTCAGCGTGCTTCCCGCGATTCGGCTCTTCCTCTGGGGTTAGGACCCGCGAATCGATGTAGCCGGGCGCTATACAGTTGGACCTTATGCCGGTGCCGGCAAGATCGACCGCCATGCTGAGAGCCATGCGGTTGAGGCCCGCCTTGACGATGCCGTAAACACAGTCATTGGGCCAGGCGCGATAACTGTGCACGCTGCTGATCGAGATGATGCTGCCGCCGCTGCCCTGGGCGATCATCTCCTTGGCCGCCCGCTGCGAACAGAACAGGTAACCCTTGAGCGCGTGCCCAACCAGACCCTCCCAAACAGCCTCGTCGATTTCGAGGAACGACGCGTCCGCCCCTGCGACGGCGTTATTCACAAGCACGTCGATCCGCCCGTGCTCGGCCAGGAACTCGTCAAACATGCGGTCGCGGGCGGCGGCGCTGCCGATGTCGGCCTGGTGCCATGACGCCTTTCGTCCCATCTCCGTGATGCCCGCAATGGTCTTTTCAGCCTCGGAGTCGCGTTCAATATCGTTGATGCCTACATCGGCGCCCTGAGCCGCGAACGCTGCGGCAACACCCGCGCCGATTCCTCGCCGTGAGCCGCTGATTAGCGCTTTCTTTCCATCCAGAAGTCCCAAGTCGTCTCTCCCTTAATACTTATTCGTCGTCCTGGTTTAGACCACCGCCCGAGGCGATCATTCCACCGTCGACCAAAAGTGTTTCGCCGTTGACGTAGCTGCCCATGCCCGAACACAGGAAAACGACCGCCCCGGCAATGTCGCTCGGCACACCGCCGTGGCGAGCAGGTATGCGCGCCGCCAGGTGAGGCCGGTCCGCCATGTCGTCCGGGGCCGGTTCCAGCCCTGATTCCGGCAGTCGATTATCGATGTAGCCGGGCGCTATGCAGTTTGCGTTGATGCCCGTACCCGCGAGGTCCACCGC
>JAKZUY010000127.1:0-17291 GCA_047516345.1 Dehalococcoidia bacterium
CCGTCTGACTGGGCTTGGGCAAAGACGGGCTGTGCCATCGGACCAGCGCCGGGCCGGGCCAGCATGAGACCGACTGCCACAAGCAGCAGCGCCAGGGTCGGCAGCCGTCCGGGGTGTAAGATGCTCCGGGATCTTGCGCCTGTCACGTCTCTATCTTTCTTTCTTTACAGGTGCTTGTGAACCGGTCATGTAGCTGTCAGCCAGCCGCGCCGTTGGACCGATCCGATGAGCGCGCTGTGATGGCGGCGGAGGCCGACGGTACCCTCGCTGTCGCACCTGCGGGCCTGACGTATGCCAAGCGCCTATCCCCAAAATTCATTGGCGGTGAACGCCACCCACTCTAAACTCCGTTCCATATGAGCTGTATAACAATAATCGACTCCATTTGTTTACGAATCCTCGTACAATCCTTCTCACAGACGGCAAAATGGCACGCGGACAGCCCGACGATATCGAATCCGTCCATAGCACAAATGGGCTGTCATATGTGGGCTTTTCCCGGCCCCGGACGGGCGGCTACTGCCCCGTAGGAGCAGTCAACCCGAAGCGCACGTAGTAGTCCGTACCCCCATCCTCCATCGCCGCGATGCCGGATGTAGTTCGTGCCCGCATTCAGTTGTCCCGACTCGTATGGATTGAGGGATTTGGCGCGAGGCCCTGCCTTGTAGTCGCCTATCCGACTTCGGTTGAGTCCAAGTCGACCACCCACGAATTCTTCAGTTTTCCGTCGCTTTTGGGTCTCGTTTGTGGACATTTGCGGACCGACGCGCGTATTCGCGCGCCTTTCCGGATTTGCTGGTGTCGAACGCCCGTCAGGCGTCCTGACCGCGCCGCGCCCAATCGGCATTTGAGAACATGTCGAGGCCGGGGTCTGCGACCACTCCATTAACCGACTCAGGCGGGTTGGACCGGATGAAGTGTTCGTCGAGTTCAACTCCCCACCCGGGGCCGTCCGGGATCGGAAAGTACCCGTCGACCACTTCGGGATAGTTCGAACCCGCCTGCTTGACGAATGGATCGGCGAAGTCGTTGAAGTGCTCGAGGATCTTGCCGTTTCTCAACGTCAGGGTCAGGTGTAGCCCAGCCATGGTGGAAATAATGCCGCCAACGTTATGGGGCGCCACCATGACGGAGTGGGTCTCCGCGGTCGAAGCGATCTTCTTGGCTTCGAGTATTCCGCCGCATTGGGTGATGTCAGGCTGCACGATGTCCACTGAGCCGCTGGCCCATAGCTCTCTGAACTCGGAAGCGCCGTAGAGTCGTTCGCCGGTCGCAATGGGCAGCGACGTGTGCTGGCGGACCGAACGCAGCGCGGGTATGTCGGAGGGTCTTACCGGCTCTTCAATCCATCCGACGTTGTACCGCTCCACCATGCGCGCTACCTCGCGCGCCTGATGCGGGGCAAAACGCCCGTGCATTTCCAGCATGATCTGCGCTGTGGTCCCGGCTACGTTTGCAACCGCCTCTATCAGGTCGAGCGACTTATAAAATTCTGGCCGTTCCAACTCGAGGTCGCCGTTGCCGAACGGGTCGAACTTCATCCCCCTGTATCCCCGTTCCATGACCCGCCTGGCGGCTTCGGCAAACTGCTCGGGCGACCGCTCGACTGTGTACCAGCCGTTGGCGTATGCGGGCACCCGGTCTCTGGCCTGGCCGCCCAACAGCCGGTAGACCGGTTGCCCGCACGCCTTGCCGATGATGTCCCAATACGCCAGTTCGACCAGCGCGAGACCGGTGTAAACGACCTCCCCCGGCTTGCCAAAGTCGAGAAGGGTCATGCGGCGATAGAGCGCCTCGATGTTGAACGGATCGTGGCCGATGAAGTGGCGCTGCGTGTCTTTCAGGTACTCGCCGACCGTGTGCGTCTTGCCGAGGACTCTGGCTTCGCCAACGCCAGTCAGACCGACATCAGTTTCGATGAAGACGTAGGTCAGGTTCCGCCACGGCGTACCCAATACCGCGGTACGAAATGAAGTGGTTTTCATCCGTTCATCCTACGGGCATAGAAAGTTTTCCGGCGAACGCCCCGGCCGGGCGCGGTCTGCAAGTGGATCATGGTCGAGCGATTCAGCCGCATGGCACCTGCCGGAGATACTCAGCGACCGGAGCGGAGCGACTCCGACCCATGGGTTGAAGCAGCGCGTACAAATCATGCAGGACCTTGATCCCTACGAACGACCGGCAGGCTTGGCGCAACGGCCCGACCTGAACCGGTCGGGCCGTCTGTCAGATCGCCTCTGTTTCGCCTACCAGGTCTGGTACAAAGACATCGTGTTTTCGTCCATGGTCTTGACGTCGAGCAGGCAGCACCGGCCCTCGGAGTTGAGTTGCCTGGCTTTCCTGATCGCGTCACCGAGTTCGTCTGCATCTTCGACAGTAATTCCGACAGCGCCCAGCCCCTCGGCTATGCGAGCGTAGTCACCGGTCATGTTTCCGGCGCCGTACTTCTCCATCGCTGTGGGGATAGACCGGTCGTAGCCGCCCATCGTGCCGTTGTCGAGGACGATAGTCGTGATGGGGACGCCGGAGCGCACCGCTGTTTCGATATCCAACCCCGACATTCCGAATGCAGCGTCGCCCATGAAGTTCATGCAGAACTTGTCCGGATTGGCGATCTTCGAACCGATCATCAGCGGAATTCCGTAGCCCAGGTGCGTGGTCTTGCCCCAGCCGATGTATCCGTGGGGCACGGTGGCCCGGTAGAACGGCATGATCTGGTCGCGGGGGTGTCCGGCGTCGTGCGTCAGGATGGAGTTGTCGTGATCGACGGCCTTATTGATCTCGTTGACAAGGCGATAGGGGTTTATCGGCCGTGAGTCTGAGTTGAGCAACGGCTTCCACTCTTCCAGCCACCTGCGCCGCACGTCCGCCACGTCTTCCTGAACAGCGGTGTCCCCTCGCCGTCCCTGCTCGCCGAGTTGTGCCTTGGCCTCGTCGATCATCGCCTCGAGCACCAGCTTGGCGTCGCCCGGCAATCCGATGTCGATCGAGTAGTCCTTGTTGATGTCGTCCACGTTGTTAGTGGAGTGGATCATGAACTTGCCCTCGGACGGTACGTCGATGCCGTAGTTCGTCCGTGTCAGGCTCGTGCCGATGCCGAAGTAAACGTCGGATTCTTTCAGCCATGTCCAGACTCCGAGCGGCGCCGTACGGTTCGCAGCGCCCAGTGCCAGGGGATGGTCTTCGGAGATCGCCCCTTTGCCCTCCATAGTTGTTATCACGGGGATTTGAGTAAGTTCCGCAAACTCCCGCAGTTCATCCGTCGCCTCTGCGTAGTACACGCCCTGGCCCGCTGAGATGACGGGGCGTTTTGCAGACAGTATTTTGGTAACCGCGTCCTTGATGTCGGAACGGGAAGGCATGACCTTCCACTCCTGGGGCGATTTGTACGAGTCGAGGGTGGTGACTTCGCCCAACATCACGTCACGGTGGATCTCATACACGACCGGACCCGGCCGGCCGTTGCGCAGCGCGTGGAACGCCCGCCTGAGCAGGGGCACTATGTACTCCGTGCCGGTGGGCGCGTCCACCCACTTGGAAATATGCTGATAGTTCGTGGTCGCCTTGAAGTGAGGCTTCACTCCGGCCTTGTACAGACCCGGCCCATCGGGGAAATACATGATTGGAACGCCGTCACCCCAGGCCTGGGCAATTCCACCGAATGAATTTTCGACTCCCGGCCCACCCTGAGAGGCGAAGATTCCAGGCTTGTTGCCGTTGTTCATCCGGCTATATGCGTCAGCGGCCATGATGCCGCCCCGCTCCTGCCGGAACGTGATTGGGCGAATGTCCGCCTCCGCCACCGCCTCGATCAAGGGGTTTGAGGGAAAACACGCGATCCACTCGACGCCTTCCATCTTGAGCACGCTGGCAATAGCTTCGTAGCCGTTCATTGATTGAACCTCCGTTGTTGGGCCGCCCGGCCAAGACCTGCGAATCAGGCCGGTTACCGGGTTGCCTCAGTGTATGCCGGGCCTCCCCTGCCCGCAATCGAATATCAGGATTAAGGGTCAGTGGGGCCCACCGGACCGACGACCCGCTATCGTTCCGCTTGAACAACGCAATCCGTGACTTCTATCATTGCCGGTGACCACGCATGAAAACTTCGGGACCAAAATACAGCGGGCGCATAACGAAGCGCGACCTTCTGGCCTCACCGCCAGATGTCAACTCAACTATTGCCATCCCCGCACTCGATGGTCCGGTGTCGATCGTCAGGGACGGGTGGGGTGTGCCTCACGTAAAGGCGGGTTCCGAGTGGGACGTATTCGCAGGCCAGGGATTCGCCACCGCGCAGGATCGTTTGTGGCACATGGAGTACGACCGCCGACGCGCCCTGGGCAGGTGGGCTGAGTGGGCTGGTCCGGCCGGCCTGGCGCACGACCGGCTGTGGCGCAGGCTCGACATCGAACGCGCCGCCAAGGCCGATCTTCAGGCCGCAGCGAAGGACGCGGTGGACATGCTCGAAGCCTACTGCGCAGGTGTCAACGCGTTCATCGAAACGACCGATAGCCTCCCTGTCGAGTACCACATCCTCGACGCAACTCCGGAACCGTGGGCGCCATGGCATTGTCTGGCCACCTACAAGGTGCGGAACCTTGTCTACGGCGTGTGGGAGATGAAGATGTGGCGTTCGCGACTTGCCAACGACATAGGCCCGGAGGCAGCGGCAAGGCTCTTCACAGGCTACGAGGCCGGGCATCTGATTACAGCGCCGCCAGCCGAGTTGTTCGATGGACCGGAACTCGACGGACTGGACGAGTTGATTTCGGCGGTGGAGCTCCTCGGAGACCCTGCATTCGGTGACGGTGGCAGCAACGCGTGGGTTATCGGCGGCGAACTGACGGAGTCCGGTATGCCGCTGGTGGCCGGCGATTCTCACCGCCTGCTCGACACGCCGAACGTCTACTACCAGGTGCATCTCTCGTGTCCCGAGTGGCGCGTCAGCGGCTACTCCCTGCCCGGCGTGCCCGCGGCGCCTCACTTTAGCCACACCGAGTTCGTAGCCTGGGGAATGACGCACGGGTACGCCGACTATCAGGACCTTTTCGTCGAGAAGTTCCGAAACGGCCCAGAGAACCGGCTCGAATTCAAAGCCGCCGGTGAATGGATCGCGGCGGAGCAACGAGTCGAAGACATCCGGATCAGGGACGCCGAGCCGCAGCCGATCAGTGTCGCGCGCACCCGGCACGGGCCGATCATATTGGGCAACCCGCAGAATGGCAGCGGCGTCGCGTTCTCGCATCCCGGTACGAATAGCGGCACACCGTGGGCCAACACTCTTTTGGGCCTGCTCAGGGCTCGCAACGCAGATGAGGTGGAGGAGTCGCTGCGGGACTGGACCGAGCCAGTCAATAACTTCGTGTACGCAGACAGAGATGGGGAGTTCGGGTACAGGTACCGGGGACGTATCCCCATTCGGTCAATGTCGAACGCGTGGAGGCCGATTGACGGATCGGGAACTGAACACGAATGGCGCGGCGAAATACCGTTTGAACATATGCCGGCGACGAGGAATCCCGCCACCGGGTGGGTCGTCACTTGCAACCAACGTGTCACGGGCGACGATTACCCCTACTACATCGCCCTTGAGTACGCGCCGGACTTCAGGGCGCGCCGCGTAACCTCTCACATAGCTGACTGGCGCGGGGGCGCCAACGTGAAGGCTATGCAGGCTATGCACGCCGACCGGGTTTCCTTGCCGGGGCTCACGTACTCGCGGGTAGCAGCCGGTCTTTCTGTGACCGAAGAGCCGCTCGCTGACGCCGTCTCGCTGCTGCGGGAGTGGGACGGCTCGATGGAGGTCGACTCACCCGCGGCCGCCATTTACGGCGCCGGGCGGGCTCACCTCGTAAAAACGGTGGCGGGTATTCTTCTCGGCTCGCTCGCGGATGAGGGAACGAGCGCCAGCGGTCGAGGTGCGTACGTACACCTGTCCCAGATATTCAGCCGGGCTATCGCCGACATGGAATCCGAGGTCCCGTCCTTGCTCCCCCGCGGCCACACGTGGGGCGTCATGGTGCACGATTCGCTGGCGGCTGCGGTCCGGGAGTTGACCGATCGCCTTGGGCCTGACCTGGCGTCGTGGAGATGGGGCGATATTCACCGGACCTCGCCCGAACACCCGCTGAGCCCAATCTACCCGGAAGCCGCCGAACTATTGGACCCGCCGGGGTTCGAGTACGGAGGCGATGCCGAGACACCGCAGGCCGCCGCATTCTCACTCACCGACCGCTTCAACGTAACCACCACTTCCTCGAACCGGTATATTCACGACACCGGCGACTGGAACAGGTCGTTGTGGATTGTCCCGCTGGGCGCTTCCGGCCATCCGGGAAGCCCGCACTACGCCGACCAGGGTCCACTTTGGGCCACGGTGCGCTACGTGCCCCAACTATGGGATTGGGATGACATCGAAAAAAGCAGCGAATCAGGTCAACAACTCACTCCGTCGCGGGATGACGGGTAACCTGGCCTTGCGGCACGGCCGATTTTTCGACGACTTCGAACCGGGGCAGACCTTTTCTCATTGGCCGGGACGCACCGTCACGGAGGCGGACGACATCTGGTTTTCCCTACTGACCCAAAACCAGAACCCACTCCACATCGACGCCCACTACGCCGCCAACCGGGGTCCGCACTACAAGCCGCTGGTGAATGGGACGCTCGTTTTCGCAATCGCCGTAGGGCAGACCGTGGCAGATATATCGTTGAACGCCATCGCAAATCTGGACTACGAGCAGGTGACGCACGAGGCCCCCGTTTTTCACGGCGATTCCATATACACGGCGAGCACGATATTGTCGGTTCGGCTAACTTCGCGTAAGGATCGCGGGATAGTGAAAGTCGAAACCGTCGCCAAGAACCAGCAGGGAGTGCGCGTTCTTAGTTTTCGCCGTAACGTGTTACTGCCCTGCGCCCCAGACTGACGCCTCTTGGGTCGAGGCCGCAACGTTTTCGCAGGCCGCGCGGTCGTCGTAACGCGTCAGCTGAGCCCAAAATCCTGATGGCGCTGCAACAGACTTAAGGAGGTCTTTCTTGTCCGGTCCGCTTGAAGGCGTAAGAATCCTGGCGATCTCGCAGTTCGGCGCCGGTCCGTACGGCACCCAGGCGTTGGCTGACCTCAGCGCCGAGGTGATCAAGATCGAAGACCCCGTTTCTGGCGGAGACGTTGCGCGTTATGTGCCGCCATTCGAGATCGACAGGGACTCGCTGTATTTCCAATCGTTCAATCGCGGCAAGAAATCGGTGGCGATCGATCTGCGGCATCCGGCCGGGCTTGACGTCTTTCGGGATTTGGTACGGATATCCGACGCCGTATACAACAATCTGCGAGGAGACCTGCCAGCCAGGCTTGGCCTCGACTACGACGGGCTCTGCCACCTGAACAGGGCCATCGTCTGCTGCTCCCTGTCGGGATTCGGTACGGTCGGACCGCGCAAAGCCCAGCCCGGATACGACGCCATACTTCAGGCCCTGTGCGGCTACATGGACATGACCGGAGAACCCGGTGGCCCTCCGACAAAGTGCGGTGTTTCGATAATCGACTTTGCCGGCGGCCTGGCGTCAGCACTGGGATTGGCTGCAGCGCTCGTCGAAGCGCGAAGTAGCGGCGTAGGGCGGAACGTGGACGTGAGTCTGTTCGGCACAGCGGTCTCCATGCTGTCGTATCTTGCGACGTGGAACCTCAACAGGGAATGGCAACCGGTGCGGACCGAAGGTTCGTCGCATCAGACGCTCGTTCCTTCTCAGAACTTCGAAACGGCCGACGGATGGATCACGGTATTTTGCGCCAAAGAGAAGTTCTGGCTGTCGCTGGTCCAACTGCTGGACTTGCCCGAACTCGCAGAAGATTCCCGCTTTTCGTCATTCGCCGCGCGCAATGAAAACAGGGACGAGCTGCTACCCGCGCTGGCGAACAAATTCAGGGACCGGACCACCGCAGATTGGCTCGATGCAATGTCACCTCATCTGCCTTGCGCGCCTGTCAACGATCTCAGCGCGGCGCTGAGCGACCCACAGGTTGCAGCCCTCGGCATGATCTCCCGAACCCACCACCCTGAGTACGGAGAGATCTTGCACACGGGGAGTCCTATCGACACCGGCAGTACGGAGAGCAGCACGGCCCCCGCGCCGAAACTCGGGCAACACACCGATGACGTGTTGTCCGGTCTACTGGGCTATGACTCGAACCGCATTTCCCTTCTCAGGGAAGCGGGCGCCGTCGCGTGACCTGACGACATTCCGTTCGCAAAACCCATTGAGTACCGGAGACGTGTTTTCTGCCGGGGACGTAAGTCAATGGCCGCGGGAAAATGGGGAGATTCGGCCACGAATTCCGAGGTGCGTGCGCCTTGGTAGAATTTCTTGAATGTGTCACTATGCTACGAAGACAGTCCGGCACTGTAACTTGACCCATGACCCAGTCGGTTGGGATTGCGAAATGAAATCGGGTACACGCCGCTCAGTGGGCGCAAGCCGGCATTCTGCCCGGCGCCTCTGCACGTTCAGGAGACGGCCATGCAGGATCCTATAGCCGGTGAACCGGCGAATATCGCTTTGACCGCCACCATCAAGGTTGTCGGAGTTGGCGGCGGCGGCTCGAACGCCGTTAACCGAATGTACCGGGACCGTATCCCCGAAGTCGAGTACATAGCCGTCAACACGGACTCCCAGGCTCTCGACTATTCAAGAGTTCCGGTCCGGCTTCGCGTCGGTGATGAAACGGCCCGCGGCCTGGGCGTCGGCGGAGACCCGTCAAAGGGCCGGGCGTGCCATGAAGAAAGCATCGACGACATCCGGGAAGCGCTGGAAGGCGCAGACCTGGTATTCGTGGCAGCCGGCATGGGCGGAGGAACAGGAACCGGCGGTTCGCCCATAGTTGCGCAGGCAGCGCAAGAGATCGGCGCGCTCACCGTCGGAGTGGTAACAAAGCCCTTCTCCTTTGAGGGTTCGCTTCGTATGAAGAAAGCCATCGAGGGCATAGAGGCGATGAAGGAATGCGTCGATACGCTTATAGTCATACCGAACGATCGCCTTCTTGCCATTTCCGACGAGCGACTGACTATGGAGAACGCGTTTCGCATGGCGGACGGCATCCTGCAACAAGGCGTGCAGTCGATTGCCGAACTGATCCTTGTCCCCGGAGAGATCAACCTCGACTTTGCTGACGCGCGTGCCGTAATGGAGAACGCTGGCCCGGCATGGATGGCCATCGGCAGGGGTTCCGGACCGGACTCCGCCGTCAACGCGGCGAAAGAAGCTGTGAGATCGCCATTGCTCGAAGTGTCCATTGAAGGCGCTACGGGCGTGATATTCAACATAACCGGCGGCACCGACCTGACCCTGGACAAGGTTCATGAGGCGGCCCAGGTGATTTCGGAAATGGTCCACCCCGATGCCAACATCATTTTCGGATCGGTGACCGACCCGAAACTCGAGAACGAGGTCAAACTGACCGTAATCGCTACTGGATTTCCGGTTGAGGACGAAGTTGTGGAAACGGCCTCCATTGTTCAGGCCGAAGTGGAGATGGATGCTGAAGCCCTCGCCATTCCGCCATTCCTGCGGCATCACCCGGCGGCGAGAAGGCGCATTTTGTCCAGCCGCCGCAGGCCGGATTCGGAGAGCTCTCCCTGAGGGCTGCACCCTACCCAGCACCAACTGATCAATTCCAATACCAATTCATACTAATCACGCCGCCAGTTCAGATCGTGACGGCGGGTTTCAGACCCGCCTTTGGCCTCGCCAATTGGCAGCTTTGCCCAGCAATTCTCGACGACTGCTCCGAGACGATTCGCCGCCAAAGCATGCCGCCCCGGTTCGCGCATACCTGGCTGCATCACACTAACCTGGTAAACCTGCCTTGACCCGGGAGTCCGCCACAAGCCGCGCGCCATCGCCCGGCAAATGCCCGACTATCTCTGCTAAAGCAACGCGTCTATGGCGCGGTTTGCTTTTGCCGTCGGACCGTTTAAGCGGGGATCGGCGACTACGTTGAACGCCTCCGCGAGCGCGCTGAGCATCGGGGTTGGCGCGGCGGCGACACAGTAGCGTAGTTTGGCTACTCGCTTATTGAGGCGTATCGCAAGCGGACCGGACTTGGCGCGGGCTTCGGCGTTTCTGGGTGATGCGCGAAGATCCTGAATCGCCATGATCGTCCGGAACTCGCTAACCGAGCCTCCCGCCAGCAAGACGTGCGTATCGC
The DNA here is from genome assembly GCA_047516345.1 of Dehalococcoidia bacterium. GTDB lineage: Bacteria > Chloroflexota > Dehalococcoidia > Lucifugimonadales > Lucifugimonadaceae. The sequence continues at coordinate 10,208 of JAKZUY010000127.1, forward strand.
GGGCGATGTTGGCGCTGGAGGCGATGTAGATCGGCCCCGTATCGTCGAATACGGCGATAAGCCCCGGCTTGCCGCCAAGCATCCACGTCCCCTCAGGCGTCAACGGTTGAGCGCTGCCCGCCACGAGGTCATGGTAGAGCGACTCCCATTTTCCAAGGTGCCCCGGCGTAAATGTGGACATGACGACCCTTACTTTAACCTGTGCCAACGGGCTTGTTTATCACGCTTGGGGCCCAGTGCCCAGGCAGGCGCGCACGAGAGGCGCATCTACAGAATCTCCGACGGGGCCGTTGATAACGTTTGCGGCCCAACCCCTCTGACGACACACGCGCCCACAACGAAGTGCTAGCCTGCAATTTTTCCAGAATTGTGACCGATTCCTAGTTTGTGAACAGAGCCTGGAGCGTAGTTTTGCAAAATCCAGAAGACACCATAATCACCGGCGGACACGTGTTAGACCCTGCGAACGGGATCGACGGGGCGTTCGACATTCTGATCAGGCACGGCCGGATCGACCAGGTGGCCGAGACAGTCCAAGCCCCCGGCGGGGCCAGGGTCATCGACGCCGCCGGTAAGTACATAATGCCGGGCCACGTCGATCTGCACGCGCACGTATCCTCCGCTCTGGAACGCAATACTGACCGCGCCATCGGCCACCGTATGTTGGTGGAGAGCGGCACGACAACGATCCTCGATCTCGCGGGTGAGCCGAACCGGATGGCCGAGGGTATGAAACGGGACGGGGCCGGGCTCAACGTTGCGACCCTGCTGGGTCTGGTACCTCATACGACCGTCGACGAAGACGATCCGCGGCCCGGGGTAATTCGCGAAACGATCGCGAGCACGTTGGAGCAGGGCGCCATCGGCGTCAAACTGCTCGGCGGCTACCATCCATTCACGCCCGAGGCCAGTGCAAACGTGGTGTCGGCCGCCAACGAAGCGGGCGCATGGGTGGCGTTCCACGTGGGTTCCAAGGACAGCGGCAGCCACATCGACGGCCTGCGTGAAGTCCCCGGGATCGTGGGCAATGGCCGGCTTCACGTCGCCCACATCAATTCTTACTGCCGGGGACTCATCATGTCGGCGGCGGACGAAACGAATGAGGCGTTGCGCATTCTCGGCAGCATGAGGGGGCAGGTCGTCACGGAGGCGTATCTGGCGCAGCAGAACGGTACGAATGGACTCTGCGACGAGGATGGCAACGTCGTCTACAACGTCGCGCAAAACTGCCTCGTAACCAGGGGTTATCCAACAAACGAAGATGGACTCAGGCAGGCGATGAGGGACGGCTACTGCTCGGCGCTCAAACCTGAGGGCGGCCGAATAGTGCTGGTAACCGGCGATGAGGCGATCGGGATTTGGGAAGCGGCGCAAACGAACGCCTCGCTGAGCTTTCCGGTCAATCCGGCATCGACGGCCTACTCGCTCACCACGGCCCGGCACGAAGATGGGGATTGGGCTATCGACGCGATCAGTACCGACGGCGGCTCGCTGCCCAGAAACGTGTCGATCAGACGCGCCTTCGCCCTCGTGGCCTTTGGCGCACTTACACCGCTGGAGGCGGCGGACAAACTGACGTATCGGCCATCGCGTGCGCTCGGCCTATTGAATAAGGGGCATTTTTCAGAAGGCGCAGATGCCGACGTCACTATGGTCGACAGGTCAACCGGCGCCGCTTCAATGTCACTCGTCGGAGGTATACCGATCATGATCGACGGGAGAGCGGTCGGAGAGGGAGGAACATGGTTGGTGACCGCAAACGGTGAAAACACCGCAAGCGCGAGCGGTCTCCCCTACCAGGTGATCGACCTCGGTCAATCGAAGCTGTACGAGGGCTGGTAAAAACACGCGGGCGGTCTGTCTGGGCCAGCTCGGCAACGCCCGGCAGCGTCATATCGCGGCGCATGGAACCGTAGAACGCGTTGACGCAACGCCCGTGCGGAGAACTACGTTTCGTCCCGCGTTGCGCTAAGCAAACCGATTTTGGAGTAAATCATGCCTGACGACAGGCCGAACATCTTGATACTGATGGCAGATCAACTGAAGGCCACCGCGCTCGGCCTCTACGGCAATCGCGATGTCTCCACGCCCAACCTGGAGCGTCTCGCGTCGTCGGGGATTCTTTACCGCCGGCACTACGTCACAGCGCCGATGTGCGTTCCGTCGAGGGTCGCGTTCTGGACCGGCATGTATCCGCACAACACCGGCGTGCGCCACAACCAGGTCCTGATGCCGGAGGACAGGCTTCACTACGCTCGCCTGCTTTCCGACGCCGGTTACCGAATGGCTCTCATCGGCAAGGACCACTGTTTCAAGGGCTCCGACAAAGACCTGTTCACAATCCGAATGGAAGCGGGCCACGTCGGGCTGGCCTCGACGGCGGCCGGAAGCGACGCCCGCGCGGTTGCCGAGTTTCTGAAGGGCCCGTCCTTCAACGAATCGGTCACCCATTCCGCGACAATCCCCTACCCGCCCGAGGCTTGTACGTCGAGCCGGATCGCGGCGAAGACTGCGGAGTTAATTAGGGAGAACGCCGACTCGGATCAGTCGCCTTTTTGCGCTTGGGTCTCGTTTCCCGATCCGCACCATCCACTCGCCGCGCCTGAGCCCTACGCCTCCATGTACTCCTCCGAGGTCATCGACATGCCTCCCCAACGGGCAGGTGATCTCGATGACAAAATGGAGCGCGTGCGAGTCTTTTCCCACCTGATGGGGCTGGACGGCACGTCGGAAGAGGAACTTCGACGGGCCGTCGCCATGTACTACGGGATGATCCGGTATCTGGACGATGCCATCGGCGTGATCCTCGAAACCCTCGATGAAGCTGGTATTGCGGACAATACGATCGTCGTATTCACGGCGGACCACGGCGACTACGCCGGCGAACACGGCCTGATGCTGAAATCAGGCACGTTTTATGACTGCATGACCCGGGTGCCGCTGATCGTTTCGTGGCCCGGCGGGCTGGAAGGCGGAGTGACTCAGGAAGAGTTGGTCAGCAACATCGACATCATGCCCACTGTCGCATCGCTGATCGGTCTCGAAGTCCCACAACCCGTGTACGGACGGCTACTGCCGGGTGCGGGCGGTAAAGGCCGGGAAGCGGTGTTTGCCGAGCATGGGGCAGGCGGGCCGCGCGTCCTGATGTCGGACCTGCCGAACTACCCTGATTACACGGACCCAAACCCGACTGTCCACGCCCGCATGATGCACGCCCGAAACGCCGAGGGCCGGCCGAAGATGATTCGAACTGACCGCTGGAAGTACGTCTACGATCCCATGGACCCGGTCGATGAGCTGTACGACATGGAAGCCGATCCGTGGGAATTAACCAATCTTGCACGAGAACCTTCGATGGCCGGAGTCCGGCAAGAATTACGGGATAGGCTGCTCCGGTGGGCCGTGATGACCGAGGACCACTCCGCGACACCCCTATACTCAGACCCGGCAACCCTCCGTGACACGCCGGACGGCGGGCCCCGGTACTACTTTCACGAGTTGGCCGACTCCTAAAGGGACCCGGAATACACCCGTATTCCGCTATTCCGCGCGAGGTTTGGCGCAAGTCCATTCGACTGTGGGGCGGCGAGACCAATGGCGGGTTTAAAACCCGCCTGGGAATCCACCCCGATCGAGGAATCACAGGGGGCGCGAGTTGTCTCTGACAGCCGTTGAAGAGATGTCTTCCCTGAAAGTCGACTCAGGGATCGCCTCCAACAGGTCCCCGAACTCCTCCGGCACGCCAAGATCGTCCAGGGTTACGAAGCCGCGGTCACCTATCATTCGACCAGCCACCAGCACGCGGCAGCCGTTCCTGCGCAACTCCTTCAGCGCCAGGGCCGTAGGCGAAACCCGTTGTTGGTCACCTCCGGTTGCTTCCTCGCGCCTGTAGTAGCGATCGACAAACAACCGTTCCGCGGTGTCAACACCCGTCACAAAGACCGTACCGGGCGCCAACCGTGACTTTTCAACAAACGTCGGCGCGTTCGTCACGATCACCGCCGCCACCCCGGCGAACTGTTCCAATCTGTTTCGCAGATCCTGTTCAGACAGTCGCGGCTTGTCCACGTTTTCGATGGACAGTTCGAAGTAGCCGAGCCGGTCCGTAATGTCCTGTGCCGCCGCAAGGAGGCCGACGTGACCGCGGTGGAGAGGATTGAACGAGGCCGCCAACACCGCCGCGTTTTCAGGGGCAACAGAGTGTTGGCGCCCATCCGGCTCCACGACCACTAACGTGAGCGCACCGGAATAAAGACGTTCGATCAGGTCCCGCATGTCAGATTCACTGCGGGTACTTGTATGATTTCGAACCGCGCTTCTTCAACCGATGCTTAACGACGGCTTCGCTTTCGAGGAGGAGCAGGTCCACCCGTTCCTTAACGCCGCAAGCCTCCGCCAGCATATTGAGCAAAAGCCGGCTGACCACCTCTTCTTCCCCGGCGCGGTCGCGCGCTCCCTTTACGAGGGTCAGGGAGTACACGGCTCTGCTGTCTTCACGCGCCCACGCAGCGGCACATCGGTGTTCGCCCTTCTTGGGCCGGTCCGTCGCAATGGTCGCCGTACAGGATACTCCGGCAATGCCTTCCATTGATTCGGCCAGGTGATGCCCTCTCATCAACGCCGTTGTCGCCATTCGGTCGGCCTCAATCGGTGAAACGTGCTGCTCAGCGTCGACACCCACGTATTCGTCCAACGCCCGCATGGAGTAAGGGATCTGCGCATCCAGAAACGTTCTCGACGCGCCCGGTTCACCAAAAAGCCAGGCCAATGCCAACACGCCTCCACCCGCAACAACTGCGCATACTCGGGTCGGTGAAGCGTGTACCAGTCTTACCAATTCGACCGGTTCGACCATTTCTGTCGCCATTGTCTTGAATCTCCGGCTTCCACATACCGCGAACTCGAACCCGGTATGAGTAGCCGCCGCGGATTCGTGCGCAGCGTGAAGGCTACACCGGTCCCATTATCAGCCGCCGTGTCAGATCAATCGCGGCCCAAGAACCACCTGAGTTGGAACGACCGAGTCTACATCTCCGGGGCCGCTCCCGACGTAGTCTTTGGCGGCCTATAAATGTAGAGGCGGGCAGCCGCCCGGCACGCCGGATTACCGAAAAATCGCCCGCAAATGTGCCACTCCGTGGCCTTCGACACTTCAATCCCATGACATAGCCGACATCAATGCCGAGTACTAAAAAGAGGATTCACATTAACGCTTTACTATCCAAAGCATCCGGAGCGGGCCTCGTAGGGCTCTTGCTTCTCTTTGCCCTTGCCGTGGCTTGCTCGGTCAATGGGGATACAGGGCGAGAGGCCCTGAAGACCGACAAAAAGGTACCCCAACCACAGAACACCACGGCCCCCCAAGTGGATAACGAGCAAGTGGCCCCGTCGCCCGACGAAAACAAGCTCCCATCGCAGCAAGCCATAGCCGCCCGCGTGGATACCGAACAATCAACCACGGAGGTCGATGAAGTGGAGATCCCGAAACCGGGAACCATACTCGTCGACGTGACAGCCAGCAAGGTCCCCCTACCAATAACCATGGAGGAGCTACTCGACCGCGTGGACATCATAGCGGTGGGGCGGGTCGGCCCGATCGTCCGTGAAGCGGAAGAGGACGGATTCGATCGCACAGGCCCAGGGTTAACACCGCATACGTATTTCGAACTAAACATAGAACAAGTGATCAGAGACGATGGCGCTATTGCTCGCGGAGAGACCATTTTCCTGCGTGCAAAAGGCAGGACACATAATTGGCCCGAGGACAGGAGTGTAGAAGGGATAATCAAGGTATACCACGATGCTGATCCGTTGCCAGTGACCGGTCAGCGCCGCCTCTTCTTGCTTTCCAGAACTCCAAACGGCAGTTACATGTCGGGTGGACCCAGTGGCCTGTTGATCATCGATGGTGACGTCGTCAAATTCGCCACGGAGGACCCCAAGCCAGTACCCTTTGCGACGGGCAAGACATCGGAGGATTTCTTAAAAGAGCTTAGGGGCGCCGCCAACGCCGGCCGGTAAGACCAACCCGGCGTAGATCGCCTTCAAATCCATAAGAAAGAAAAGGGGCTGCTCCGATAACTGGGGCAGCCCCTTTACTTTCAGTTCGTTCCCACGGGTCTGGGTCTATTCGACCGTGGTGGTCATAGCACACGCCTTTCTGGGTGTTCAGAGTTCCCGAAGGGCAGATACCAACACCGTTGCCGGTACCACGGCTTCATCCGGCTCGCAATCTCTTCCAAATGGACGCAAGTCCCGCTAGTGCGCTCGTAATGGCCTGCGTTCCCGAAACAGGCAACGTGCCAGCGATGACGGTGTAAGTCGTCAGCCGTTGGACCTTGCACCAACATAACCAGAGCCCGGCTTTTGGCGGTTGCCGTGGAACCATAACGGCGCGGCTGGGTACCGAGAACTAGCATTATGGCCCCGTACCCGGCGCACCGTTGGTGCCCCCGCACACGCGGGGATAGACCTTCTTCGGGCGTTGTTACAACCTTGGTGACGGTCCTCGCTTCACTTGCCTTTCTGCCGGCGCTACTAAGACTGCTCGGCGGCAAGGTGTATGCCTGGAAAATCCCGGTTCTTCAGATCAAGGACTTCAACAGCGATATTAGCCTGGGCGGGTTCTGGAACTGGGTGACCCTGAGAGTGCTGAAGCGCCCCGTGATCTATCTGCTGGTCGTCGGGGCAGCGCTCGTAGCTCTGACGATACCGTATTTCGACATCAACCTCGGCTTCAACGGCGTGGACACCTTGCCTGACGAGTTCAGGTCGAAGGGCGCGTTCACCTACCTGCAGGAGGAATTCCCAGAAGCCCTCGGGACATTGTCATCCATCGATATCGTTGTCGACGGGGACGCTTCTTCACAGCAGGTTCGGGACGGCATGGATGTGTTGGCCAAGTCGACCGAGTCCATACCGGCGTTGGGAAATGCCCAACCCTACGTTGTGAGCGAAGATGGTGAGGTCGGGCTCCTGCAAATACCGCTGGCAGTATCGGGCGATTCCGGGGAGGCCAACGACGCGGTCAAGGAGCTCCGCGATCGGTTGATCCCGGAGTCCGGTTTGCCGGATGGCGTTTTGG
>JAKZUY010000128.1:0-3210 GCA_047516345.1 Dehalococcoidia bacterium
AAACCAGAACGTCGGCCAACGTTGGTCCCGCAACGTCTTGAGGAAAACGTTACTCAGCATCGTCATCGCCTTGCGGTGAATCACCCTCGTAGAAGTTCATGAATATCTCTTCTAGCGAGGAGTTTTCAGCCGTGATGTTCAAAACTGTGTTGCGCGCCGCAACCTTGATCACTGCGTCGACGGAACCTGTCACAGTGCACGTCAACATCCGGTCATCGACGGATACGTCCCGCACATTCGCCAGCCCGGCAAATGACGCGGGGTCGGCAGGCTCTGCGAACTCGAATGTCAGAGACCTCAGCGTTCGGCGCCTCAGCGATTCGATGCTTTCGACCGCGGCGATGTGCCCGTTACGGATGATCGCAACCCGGTCGCAAATGGACTCGGCCTCGGACAGGTCGTGCGATGAGAGAAACACCGTGCGCCCCTCCGACTTGAGTTCGGCGACGATTTCCCTGAACACCCGTTGCATCAGCGGGTCCAGCCCTGAGGTTGGTTCGTCAAGGATCAGGAGCTCAGGGTCCGACATCAGCGCCTGTACGAGTCCGACTTTCTGCCTGTTACCTTTGGACAAAACGCCGAATTTCCGGTCCGGCTCAAGGTCCAGCCTGTCCATGTAAGACAGCGCTTTGCCCAGGCCGGCGCCTCGCAACTGGCCGAAGTAACTTGCCAGTTGGCGGGGGGTAAGGTCGGAGTAGCTGGCGAAGTCTCCCTGAAGGTACCCGACGCGCCTGCGGATCTCTTTGCTGTCGCGTCGGCAGTCGAGTCCCAGCAACTGGGCCGAACCGCTCGTTGGCCGCAGGAAGTCGAGTAGCAGTCGAATGGTCGTCGTCTTGCCTGCGCCATTCGGTCCAAGGAGGCCGAATATCTCGCCTGGCTCGACCTTTAGATCGACGTTCTCGATACCCCTAACACGACCGTAATACCTGGTCAGTTGACGAGTTTCGAGTGCTGGAATCAATTCGGGTCTGCCGGTTTACTTAGTCGTCGGCGCCGTTTCATCTTGCACGGGTGAAACGTTACGACGCGGCTGCGTACTCTTCCAAGACCTCGTCGGGGAAGTCTGCGTTGGAGAAGACTTTTTGGACATCGTCCAGTTCTTCGAGCGCGTCGAGGAGTCTCAACGTCTGCATCGCGGTCGAACGATCAAGGGGCACGGTGCTGTTTGGCAGCATTGCTATCTCCGCACGTTCGATCTGGACCCCGTCCATCTGTTCCACGGTCGCCCTTAGCGCCCCGAATCCGATGAATGGCACAGTGAGTTCTACCGTGTGGTCAACGACGTCCACGTCTTCTGCCCCTGCGTCGACCGCCTCCAGAGCCACGTCCTCCGGGTCTCCCGCCGCCACCTCCATGCTGATCATGCCCATGCTTTCGAAATTCCACGAAACTGCGCCGGCGGATGCCAGGTTCCCACCGCAACGGGTGACCCTGGTCCTGATGTCGGAGGCGGTGCGGTTCTTGTTATCGGTCAGTGCCTTGATGAGAAGGCCTGCGCCTCCGGGAGCGTATGCCTCGTACGTGATCTCCTCAAGCGCTTCGGAAGCCCCATCGCCGATGCCGGCGCCCTTGTTGACCGCCCGCTCGATGTTGTCTTTCGGCATGTTCTGGGATTTTGCGTTATCTATGGCCAGTCGAAGCCTGAAGTTGGTGTCGGGATCGCCGCCGCCCTCACGCGCAGCCACCATGATCTCGCGCGCCAACTTTGTAAACAACTGTCCGCGGCGTGCGTCGGCGACACCCTTTTTGTGCTTTATGGTGCTCCACTTTGAGTGACCGGACATTTTCTTTACCTACCCCGGGTGTGCAATCGTCTCGATAGGCCGAACGTCACTATCGTACAACGGCTGACCGGAGGGCCGATCACACCGGACACCCGCGCCCGCGAGCCTAAAGACCCCGGCAGGAGCGTTTAGCGCTGTAGATGACCAACTTGCGCGTTGGTTGTGCGAATACCGAGCCCGCCGCCCGGTGTCCTACTCTATTCGATTTCCAGATTGATGCGGGTATTCTGTTTGACCGCAGCCACCCTCAGCAGAGACCGCAACGCCTGGGCTACGCGGCCTTGCCGGCCGATCACCTTGCCCTTGTCGCGGTCGTCGACCTCGAGGGTGATGATCGTGCGGCTACCCTCTTCCTCGGACCTTACCTTGACTGCGTCGGGGTGGTTGGCGAGGGTTTTGGCTATGAACTCCACAAGTTCGGCTATGCGATCTTCTTCGTCCTGCTCATCCTCTTCGACAGTTTCGACCTGCATCTCTTCAGGATCATCCACCTGTCTTCACCCTTTCGAGCACGCCGAGCTTACTTAGAAGATGCTGAACAGGGTCAGATGGCTGGGCGCCATGTCGAAGCCAGTACAGCGCCCTCTCTTCATCTATTTTCACCGCCGGTGGGTCCGGGAACGGATCGTAGGTGCCGATCTGCTCGACAAAACTGCCGTCTCTTGCTGCCTTTTGGTCAGCAACAACGACCCTGTAAAACGGTCGGCCCTTTGCGCCCATGCGGCGCAGCCGTATTCGTACCAATTTTTACCAAGAACTTCCGGCCGTTGCGACATGCTCTGCCGCTTCGGCCCGCTGTAAGAACAATTCGGGATCACGCCGCACCAATGATGTCGGCGGTATCAGCATACAAGTTTACGGCCCGGCGATTCTCAACGTCAAAGCGGACCCGCAAGAATCCGGCGTGTACGACGGAGTTCCACCGATTAAGCACGCGTCGGCCATTACTTACAGGTACCCGCCTTTCCTGCGCGCCCGCGACGGCCGGTGTCAAGATGCCTGAACTATACTCAAACGACCGTTGCGCACCGCGTTCGCAGCCGATCGCCATCCGTTTGGCAGGATTCAGGGCAGTGACGTAGAAATATGACCACAAGCAACACCGTGTTCGTAACAGTCAGACTTTTTGCCGGGGTAAGGGAAGCCGCCGGCGTGTCCTCTGTGGAAGTGGAACTACTCGCGCCCGCGAACATCGCCCACGCGGTCGAGGCCGCGTCGCTCGCCGTTCCGGGCATCTGGCGTCTGCCAAAAACTGTGCTATTGGCGTCGAACGGCGAGTATGCTTCATATGAGACGCCGGTCGAGGACGGGGATGAAGTGGCGGTAATACCGCCGGTTAGCGGGGGGTCCGACACGGGCACACAGGAGATCACCATCACGGATGATCCTCTGGAACCCGGGCCGTTGACTGAGTTCGTACGAACCG
>JAKZUY010000129.1:0-4478 GCA_047516345.1 Dehalococcoidia bacterium
AGTTCCTCCGCCATTCGCCCATCACCTATGCCCCCAACGTCCAGACTCCCGTGCTCCTGTTACACGGAGAGGACGACCTGCGCTGTGCCATAGAGCAAAGCGAGCAGTATTTCGTTGCGCTCAAACGCCTCGGCAAGACCGTAGAGTTCGTCAGATTCCCGAACTCCACCCATGTCTTCCGCAGGTCCGGCCATCCCAGCTTGATTCTCGAGTACTATCGGCGCCTCCTCGATTGGCTGGGGAGGTACATCGGCGTCGGCCCCGCGTGACTCGGACTACTGTCTCGTTCTCGATTTCGGCCGTCGAACGTTGCACCTGTAACCTGAATCGGACTGTGTTCACCTTGCCCGGCGAGGTGCTCGTCTCCAACATGGCGGCCATTGCGCCGATTGCGGGTCCGTACTAACATTCCGGTAGATTATCAGGATGGTGTTGGCCGCTTTGGCGCGGTCCGAACTTCGCGTTTGTGAGTCCAGGTCCGATCAGGAGGACATAATGAGTTCATTCAAGTCAAGTTGGACGCGGCGCGTGACGCTGACGTTACTTGCTATCGGCGGCGCGCTCGGCGCGCTGGCTGTTGCGTGCGGCGGCGGCGACCCGGAGATCGTAACGGTGGTTGAGACGGTCGTAGTTGATAGACCGGTCACCCAGATAGAGACGGTGATCGAAACTGTCGTCGTCGAGAGGCAGGTCACCCAGATCGAGAAGGTGATCGAAACGGTTGTCGTGGAGAGGGAGGTGACCCGCACCGAGAAAGTGGTCGAGACGGTCGTAGTGGAGAAGGTGGTCGAAGGCCAGATCGTCAAGGTGATCGAGACTGTCATTGTGGACAGGCCGGTGACCCGCACCGAGAAGGTTGTCGAGACCGTCGTCGTAGAGAGGCCGGTAACCCGTACCGTAAAGGTGGTACAGACGGTTATTGTCCCCCAAGTGGTGGTTGCGACCGCTGCGCCGCCCACACCTGAGCCACCGTCCCAAACCCTGGTGGTGGCACTCAACAACATCGCCTTCCCAACGTTCGTTCCTTCGCGGTCGCCGTATCCGAACTCCCAGATCTTTCCGAACATGGGAATCCTGGAAACGGCTTTCGAAAGCAAGACGGACGGAGCCCTCGTGAACGTGTTGGCCGAGTCGTGGGAGTTCAACGAAGACTTCACACAACTCACGTTCCAACTGAAGCGGGGCGTACAGTTCCACCGCGATAACGGCGAGTTCACCGCCGATGACTTCGTCTTCACGTGGGAGAACGCCTTCTGGACGGAGGGGACGATCGCCAGCGGCTCGGGCCTGCCAAAGCTGTTAAACGCTCACATGACCAAGACGGACGACTACACGGTGGTCCTGACGACGGACGAGCCATGGCCCACCGCCCTCGAAACCTTCGTCAACCCGGACACAAGCCGGGGCGTGGTTTCCAAGGCCCTGTTCGAAAGCCTGGGTGCTGAAGCGGCAACCAGCGAGGCCATCGGTACAGGTCCGTACCAGGTCGAGGAATACAAGGTTGGCGAGAGGATCGTGATGTCGGCGGTGCCCGACCACCACCACAACACCGCCCCCTATGCCACGGTCATCGTCAGGGAGATAGCCGAGCCAACGACGCGTATCGCGGCGCTCGCCGCCCGCGAAGTGGACGTCACCGACGTGCCGGCGCCCCTGATTAAGGACGTTGAAGGCTTTGGCTTTGACGTTCGTGCGTTACCCGGCGCAGGCGCAGGATTCAGCCTCTATCCGACGGGACTCTTCTGCTGGGAGACGTACAAGGGTGAACCAGTTCCTCCCCGACCGGGCTACAAGCCTGACCTGCCCTACATTGGAGCCTGCGACGACCCTGATTCACTGGAGCGGGCGCGCAAGGTTCGCTGGGCGCTGTCGATGGCAGTTGATCGTAACGCTCTCGTCGAGACCATAGGCACCGGACTGGCCTTCCCGCAACACGTCCACGGCCAGGGCGCGACGCAACGCCAGCAATGGCTCGATGAGATCGAGGAGAAATGGACGATACCGTACGACCTGGACATGGCTAGGCAGTACCTGGCGGAAGGTGGATACCCGGACGGGTTCACGGCCGACCTGGTCATATCCACCGGCAATCATGCTCTCGAAATCGAGGTCGGCGAGGCGGTTGCCGGTATGTGGAAGGCTATCGGCGTCGACATGAATCTCGAGACGCTCACCTACCAGGCACACCGCGTCGGGCTGGTCAACAGGGAGCGCTCCAACTGGTGGCTGTGGGCCCGTGATCACGGCGTGGACGGGACCGGGATCTTCGGCCGGCACCCGGGCGGGGCCTTCAATCCCGGCTTCGAGTTGCCGGATCTGTTTGACCTGCTCACGGTCGTAAGAACGGCGACCACGCCAGACGGTCTGCGCGCGGCGCAAGAGGCGGTCTGGGACTACACGAACCACAACATGGTTTCGATCGAGACAATGGGGATGGCACGGACCATCGCCACTAACCCCGCAAAGATCAAGGACTGGCCCATGGGACTGGGGACCAGCCCGTTCCCCAGGCATTTCGACCGCATCGTGCGTCCATAGACGATTTCAGATGTCCGGCCTGTGATTGTGCACGTCCGATCACCGGCCGGACCGCACGCCTGAGGTCCCGGTACCAGTGGAACGAAGCATATGACGCGATTTTTGGCGCGGCGATTGATCACTACGTTTCTCAGTCTCCTCGGCGTGACGATACTGGTATTCGTTCTGGCGCGTATACAGGGCGATCCCCGCACGCTGTATGTAGACGACTTCACTCTTCGCTCGGACTACGAGGAATGGGGCCGACGCCTCGGCTTCGACAAGCCCCTGTATCAACAATATGGAATCTTCATGGGGCGCTTGTTGAAGGGCAACTTTGGCGTGTCGTTCCACCGCAGCGTTCCCGTCAGTCAGCTCATCTGGGAGCGGATGCCATCTACGGTGCAGTTGGCTATGTCGGGGTTCTTGGTGTCCATCTTCATTGGCATCCCCCTGGGCGTTTTGTCAGCCGTATACAGGGGCAGCGTGTGGGACTTCATCGGGAGGTGGTTCGCTGCGCTCGGCGTGTCGTTGCCCGTGTTCTGGGTCGGAATCATGGGAATCCTCATCTTCGCAGTTGCGCTGGGCTGGCTGCCGACCTCGGGCCGGGGTAACGTCGGCCACCTGGTTTTGCCAGCGCTGGTTATCGGCTGGGGTTCGAGCGCAGGTCTGCTTCGACTGACCCGCTCGTCGATGCTCGACGTCCTCGACTCCGAGTACGTCAAGATGGCTCGGGGAAAGGGAGTGGCCCGTTGGCAAGTGGTGTGGAAACACTCCCTGAGGAACGCATTGATAGCCCCGGTAACCTATGCCGGCCTGACTTTGGCGGGGCTGATCACCGGCACGATCGTCATAGAGGTCGTGTTCGCTTGGCCTGGCATCGGGCTCTTGGCGCTCCAATCGGTACAGCAGTCCGACTATGCCGTTATCCAGGGCGTAATTCTTGTTGTGACGTTCCTGTATCTGATTAGCTCGCTACTCGTCGATCTGCTATATGCAGTGATCGATCCGCGTATCCGGCTGGTGCATGAGGCCAAAACTTAGTTGATCCAATCCGCGGAAATAAGGCACGGGGGCGCTCTCCGAGTAGTGGGGCGTTTTCGGCGTGTCACATTGACTTTTCGCCGGTGGCCTATGTTCTCGACGGTGATCATCGTCCTGCTGGTAGTCAGCGGGGCTTTCGCTCATTGGATCGCTCCCCATGAGCACGAACTCCCAAACCTGTACACTCGCAACCTGCCGCCCTCTTTTGTCGATTCCGAAAGCGACTACCTTTTGGGTACCGACAGCGTCGGCCGAGACATGCTCAGCCGCATCATCTACGGCGCACGTGTTTCACTCATCGTGGCAGGCGTTACGTTTGCTATAAGCGGCACTATCGGGACCCTGCTCGGGCTCATGTCCGGCTACTACGGGGGTTGGGTCGACGAGCTAATCATGCGCATCGTCGACATAAAGCTGTCCCTGCCGTTCATCCTCCTTGGGATGGTGATGGTCATCGTGCTTGGCCGCAGCTTTGGGGTCCTGGTCGGCATTCTCGGATTTTGGTTCTGGAGCGGATTTGCCCGACAGGTGCGGGGTGAAGTTCTGTCCCTCAAGGAGAGCGACTACGTCAGCCTTGCCAAAGTGGCTGGGGCGTCGGGGCCGCGCATCCTGGGGCGCCACATACTGCCGGGCGTTATCAATACGGTAATAGTCGTGGGCACACTGCAAGTGGGATCGGTCATTTTGGCTGAAGCATCGCTAAGTTTTCTGGGCGTTGGCGTTCCGCCTCCGACGCCTGCGTGGGGATCGATGGTCGCTTCAGGGAGACTATACGTAACCACCGCATGGTGGATAACGGTATTTCCGGGGGTGGCGATAGCGTTGACGGTGCTTGCCGTCACGTTCCTGGGCGACTGGCTCCGCGACCGGCTTGATCCCCGCTTGCGCCAGATTGAATGACCGGCCGGAGGTCGCTA
>JAKZUY010000130.1:0-2869 GCA_047516345.1 Dehalococcoidia bacterium
CCGGGGACAAGGACACCGTAGTCGGGGTCGCTGAACCAAATCGAACCGTCTGACTTCACCACCACGTCGTTCGGTGACGTAAGCCGACCACCCTCATAACGCTCTGCGACCGGCGTGATCGTCCCATCCGGCTCCTCCCGCACAACCTTCCGGCCGTACGTTTCGCACGAAACGACGCGGCCCTCAAGATCGACGGCGTTGCCATTGACGCGGCGAGACGGCTGCCTGTACACGTCGATCCCGCCCGACTCCGACCACTGCATGATCCGGTTATTGAAGAAGTCGCTCCAGATCAGCATTTCGCGGTCCGGAACCCATGTCGTCCCTTCCGTGAATATCATCCCGTCTGTGACGAGTTCAAGAGCGGTAGAAGGGCGGACGATGCGTTGAAATTCATCGGACAGAATCTCAAATTGCGGTGGCATTGGCTACTTTCTCCCGGGGGCGCAAATGAAAAACCGGACCGCTTCAGGCCGGTCCGAGCACGGTGGGTTGGACCAACCACAGGACTCTCGGGGAGGCTAACATCTGCCCGCGCCGATTCAAGACCCGCGATTGGTCGTCACAACGGACGGAGCCTTAGACGCGCGCGGGCTTGCCCATCATTTCACGCGGACCGGACGAGTTATCGTCCGGTCCGCCAGGTAGCACGTTGATCGACCCCTCAGGAGCGGTGGATGATCACCATTTTGAGTTCGGTCATTTCCTTTACGGCGTAGGGCGGACCTTCCTTGCCCATGCCGCTGTCTTTCAGCCCGCCGTAGGGCATTAGATCGGCCCGAAACTGGGTACCGCCATTGATGTTCAAGTTGCCGGAATCCACGTTCAGCGCAAACTTCAGCGCATTGTCGATGTTCTCGGTGAAGATCGCCGCCGACAGCCCGAACCGGGTGTCGTTTGCAAATTCGATCGCCTCATCAATGTTTGCAGCAGGCGTAACCCCCACGGCAGGTCCGAACAACTCATCCCGCGAGAATCGCATTTCTGGCCTTACGTCGGCGAGAATGGCGGGCGCCACCATGGCGTTGTCGCGCCCGCCGCCGGTGATCAATCGGGCGCCGGCACCGACCGCTTCGCCGATCCAACTTTCCACACGTTCGGCGTCATTTTGCCGGATCATCGGTCCGACCTTGATCGCCTCGTCTTCCGGATTCCCTACTGACAACGCCTGTACCTTCGGCGCCAGTGCGTCGAGGAAATCGCCGTATATCGCCCGGTCGACGATGACCCGTTGCGTCGATATGCAGACCTGACCCGCGTTCGAATAACCGCTCTGGACTGTGGCGTCAGTGACCTTATCCATGTCGGCGTCTGACAGGACGATGAGCGGCGAGTTTGAGCCCAACTCCATCGTCACTTTCTTTAAGCCCGCGGTGTGCGTGATGTGCTCGCCCACCTCCTGGCTGCCGGTAAAGGTCACTTTCCTGACCGCGGGATGGGACACCAGCGCGTCGCCGATGGAGGCGCCTGAACCGGTGACACATTGGATGGCCTCCGGAGGCAGCCCCGCTTCCAGGAACGCCTCGGTCAACTTCAGCGACGAAAGAGGTGTGTCGCTGGCCGGCTTTATGACGACAGAGTTTCCGGCCGCAATCGCCGGCCCCACCTTGTGGGCGACCAGGTTCAGCGGGAAGTTGAAGGGCGCTATGGCGGCAACAACTCCCACTGGCACGCGTATGGTGAATCCGAACTTCATCTCGTTGCAGGGGGCCGCGTCCAGCGGTATCACCTCGCCGTAAAGACGCTTGGCCTCCTCTGCCGACCAGGTGATGGTCTGGATGGCCCGATCGGCCTCCATCAGGCCTTCGCCGATGATCTTGCCCTCTTCCCTTGTTATCGTCCGCCCGAAGTCGTCCTTGCGAGCTTGAATGATCTTGACGACACGCATGAGGAGTTCGTATCGGTCGTACGCCGTCAAGGCCCGCATTGCCTTTGCGCCTCGCTCGGCGCTCCTCACTGCGAGTTCGATATCCTCGACTGTCGCCATCGGCACGGTGTCAAAGGCCTCGCCCGTGAAAGGGTTGACGACCTCCATTTGACGTGATCCTTCGGTCCATGCCCCGCCTAAGTACATCTTCATTGTTCGACTCCCCGTTGCCACACGTAATGGGTGGCTGATGGCGAATTGGTCGCCATGCTCGTTAGTTGGGGAGATTGTAACCTCAACCGTCCCGCGAATTGCCGGAACAACCTGCCTGTTGTCCAAATACGCCTGCAAAACGCCGGTACTCTTCGGCGGTGGATCTGGTCGAAGCCCAGGGTAGAGGCGCCCGGCATGCACGGCGGCGGTTTACCGGGCGGCAGGGGAAGGAACTCTGCCAGCGGACTACAAATCGACTTGCGCCACCCAGTCCGCCGGTTGGCGCGGACGATACGCTCACAGAATTTCGAAAGCCAGCCCGACTGAGCGGCGAGGTCACCGTAGTCGGACTGCATGAAAATCGACAGGCGGGGGAAAGAGATGAACCGAGTGGCTATTCCGAGTGTCGGCAGCCATTGCCGTTAATATTCATCACTGTTGATTTTTATACGGCCGACGCAACTACGGCCAGCTGAATCAACTGGAGAAATAGAGCTTGATGACCTCTATCGTCTCTTCCCTGGTAATAACATCGTTAAAGTAGTCTTTGATGGCCGAGATGACCTCATCCCTCTCTATCGCGCCGTCGTCGTTGGCGTCATATCTATTGCCCAGGTCCGTGATGGCGTAGGTGTGCGTCGCTAGACTCTCCTGTGAGACGACCTTGATCTTGATGGCGGCGATGCCGGCGCCGAAGTCGATCTGAAAGCCCGCCTGCGTGTCGTCTGCGTCCGCGACTTCGAGGTCGTTTTCGTCGAGGAACAGGATCGTCGCGTTGTGGTCATTGGC
>JAKZUY010000131.1:0-5148 GCA_047516345.1 Dehalococcoidia bacterium
CAACTGCTTTGAAATGATGGATTGCTTTTGAAGCGAGGTTCGCAATCCAATCCTTGCCAAGTAATCCCGTCAATGAAATTGCCCATCATTTCAAAGATTTCGCACCACTAGTATTACAACGACTGTTCGCAAGAAAAGGACCTTGAGCGCCCCTTAATGGAGACCTGCCCACGCGATTGACGGCTCTGTGGCCTTGCCTTCCACGGAGCGATTTCCGGCCAAAAACTGACCACATCGTGGAAACGTCGTTGTAATATTAGCAGGCTGCTGAATAAATGGGTTCACGTCCGGAATCGCCGTTTCGAGTCGTTGAAGCCCCCCCTGGGCGTACATAAGAACGACGGGACGGATAACGCCGGCAAGCCGCTGAACATCAACGACGACACCGTGGCTGGCGAACTGGCCCCGGAGCCGTGTGCCGAACGCCTGGTGTTCCTGACCGACGTTGGCGGGGTGATGGACGACGGGGGCCGGGTGATCCGGCGGCTGGACCGCCGCCGGGTCAACGCGCTGCTGAACTCCGGTGTCCCGGGCGGCGGCACGATCCCCAAGCTGCAAGCCTGCCTGCGAGCGCTGGAAGGTTCACGGGAAAGCTCGCCGGTCGCTGAGATCTCGATGGCGCCAGCCCACGCCCTGATCGACTGCATCGAGGGCAGGTCCAGCGGCACCACAATCACCGGCTGAGTCGGCAAGTTTGTTTTTGACCGGTATGTAATAGGGACGGCGAACTTGTTTCAAAGAGCGCGGCTCATCCGTCGTGGCCTCACAACAGCACTGCTGGTTGCGGTCGTGATCGCTTTCTGCTTGCTGGTCGATTCTCTTCAGGCGTCCGTTCCCACGGCTCCTGTGTCCGACGGGCCTGCTTTCACTTACAGTCTAGTGGACCCGCCCCCATCGGTGCAGGTTGGCGAGAGTTTTGCCCTCGGGTTCGGTATACATCATCCGTCTCACGAAGGAGACCACGGCGGGATAAGCGTCTCTTTTCCGGACCTGACTTCCTCAGGGGGCAACTCTTCGGGCAGGTGTGGTTCATCCTCGTATAGTTCAAGTCAGGGGTCGGTTACGACCGTCGGCTATACCACCGGGGCGTCTAATGTCTACTACTGCGACCGGGGCGATTCGGTCTATACGTCGACCGGGGACCAAACGGCCGCTCGATACTTGCTGGTTGAAAGCGACAACCCGAGTTGGCCCACCAGCGCGAGCCGCACCTTGTGGCTACGGGTTACCGCCAATGAGCCCGGAGAGTTTCGGATCAATTATCGCTATTGGGTGTGCGGGAACGGTTACGAAGATTGCAGGAGGGAGCCGACAGGTTCGGAACGGCGGGGGAATGATCAGCAAGGCTGGGGTGTAGGCATCATCACGGTCAATGTCGAGGCCGCAACTCTACCGCCCCGCATCGACCGTCTCGGCTGCTCGCCCAGCACCGTCGAAGTGGGTGAGTCCGTCTCCTGTTCCCCCCGCCTCCACGGCGGTGACCCTGACGAATACCTCTGGGGATCCATTGGCGGGTCTCCTTGGTTCGGCGAGAGCCGGAACTTCTCCACGCAATGGGACTCGCCGGGTCGCAAAATGGTCGTCTTCGAAGTCTGCAACGACGGCGGATGTGACTCTAGCGAGCAGTACATCACCGTAGACGAACCGGCCACGCCACCGCCCCACATCGACAGCCTCGGCTGCTTCCCTGACAGGGTCGAGGTGGGCGAGTACGTTTCTTGCAACGCGGCCTTCAGCGGGAATGTTTCCGCCGGCTACATCTGGGGTGCGGTCGGGGCTTCCATCCTGTCCGGCTACAACCCGAGCTTCTCCACATCCTGGGACTTGCCGGGCGCCAAGCGCGTGGTCCTCGAGGTTTGCAATGACGGCGGCTGCGACCGCCGCGAACAAGAGATCATCGTCGAGGAAAGGGCCGGGACAGGAAGTTTGCAAATCTACACCGACGGCCCGGTCGTTCCAGGTTCGACAATCGACATAACCGGAGCCGATTTCCCGGCCTACACCGACTTGGGCCGTCTTGAAATCGGCGGCGTATCTGTGCTCCTTCCTTACACACCCGTTACAGATTCCTACGGGACCTTTTGGACCCAAGTGGGTGTCCCTTGGTTGAGCCCGGGGTCCTACGAACTCGTGGCGAGCGCGGGGAGCGTGGAGGCCAGCTCCTACATCCAGATAGAGGAGCCGTCAGCCTCGTCGCCGCCTCAGATCAATAGCCTCGGCTGCTCCCCTGGGACCGTCGCGGTAGGCGAGCACGTCTCGTGCCAACCGGAATTCACTACCGGTAGCGCGACGGAATACACCTGGCGCGCGCCGGGCGGATCTCCGGCGTCCGGCAACAAGCGAGCCTTCCGCACCAGGTGGGTTTCTCCCGGCCTAGAGATCATAGTCTTGACAGTGTGCAACAAGGGCGGCTGCGACAGCGCCGACCAGTCCATCACCGTAGGCGAAACCGCCGGCCCGGATGCCTACGGAGATTCTCCGATGTCACCATATATAAGCATCGACACCGACGGCGGCGTCATGCCCGGTTGGGTAATCGAAATAACCGGCTCCAATTTTGCACCGACCACCGCCATCGAACGGCTCGAAATCGGAGCCGCAGCCCTCCCGATAGAAAATCATTTCGTTAACTCCAACGGGGCTTTTACCGTCTCAGCGGTTATCCCCGCGCTGGACAGAGGGACCTACGCCGTAGCGGTCGCTGCCGGAGGCACGGAGGCCATCACCGCCGTCGAAATAGACAGCCCAGTTCTCGAGATCGGTCCTCAGAGTATCTATCCCGGTGAGATCTCAGAAAGAGAGCCAGAGAAGCTATTCCAAGTCTATGTCAGTGAAGGCCGCCGGCTTCGGGTGGCCGTTGACGGGCCGGATGACGCTGATTTCGATTTACATATGCGGCGCATTGGCCAAAACCCAACAACCAGCCTGTGGACTTGGCAAAGTACAGGGCCGGACAGTTCCGAAAGCATATCAATAGCCGGGACCGAGGCAGGCTGGTACGAGATGCGGGTCTCGTCTCATAGCGGCAAAGGCCGTTTCATGCTCCGGACCAGGACCGACGAGGCGCGTCTAGAGATTGTCTTTGCGGACCCGAGAGTCCTCATGGAACCGCCGCACGTGGAGCCGTGGGGGGGCATGCATTTCCAATGGAAACGGGGCGACCTTGCACTCTTGGTCTACAAGCATTGCAGCTTTTTTAGCCGTATTTGGCAGGGACCTCATTATCGGCCCGCAACACTGAACCGCCAAGTCACACTGGACTTGACCAATTATGCCATGTCTGACCCCGCGTGCCGGTTGGACCCGGGAAGCAATGAACCTTGGGGGATCCTAATTACTGGCGCCCACGGAAACTCTCTTTTAGATGTTAGGCTCCACCTGGCATATGACAATGTCGTCTGGGAACTTTCCGCCATCGATCTATCTTCAGAGCCGGTGCCCTTTGGCAAGATAACAACCGCTCACCCTGTCGGGACGCTACCTTTTTCTGCACAAGTTTGCCTACCTTCTTGCGAAGGACTCGGCGAGGCTACACTGGTGGGGTGGGTTTACAACTTCCTAATCGGCGACGATCTGGATACCCTGACCTCGGCGGAAGCACCTATTCTGGAAAGGATCCTGGCAACAGAACTCATACTTCTAAATTTCATCCCGGGTCCCGGAAAAGCAGTCGGGGCTGCTGCCAAGACGGGCGCGTACAAGGTTGTCGCCAAGTCGGGGAAGCACAGTAGCGGACTGATAGACCCAAGCAATGTCAAGGCAGCAATTGGAAGGGCACAGAGGGAAAGCGATACCTTAGCCCGCGTACTCGCTCGGAGCCAACTGGAGGCAATAGTCCGGTCTATTGGGACGAGAGTCAAAGACATCGCCCCCGAGCGAGTTGACGATCTAATTTCGGGTGAATTGGCGCCCAGTGTAGTAGGAAACGTGAGAGTTAATAAGGCACACGTATCCGAATTATGGCCGCGCATGCTCGAACGGCTTAAGAAGGGTATCCCGCTTGAGGAGCAAGAACCGGGACTATACCACGAGCTCAAAGTCGCGGCCGCAGCCAAGGAGCTAGGTCTGACATTACCCGACAAATGGCTTAGGCGGAAGGTAGTCTTCCAAGACAAAACAATATCGGAATTGGATGTAGTCGCAGAAGACTGGGCAGGGGACCTGGTAGCGTTAGAATCCAGGCAGAATTGGTTCTCTTATGACAGCCGCCATAGCTGGGGTGTTATCCAGGACCAGTTGGAACGTCAAATTGCCGCGCTAAAACAACTGGCTGCGGACAAGGGCGTAAAATCCAAGGGACTTTTCATAGTGGCGAAGAACCCTCCCCCTGGCGGTGATCTCGCCTGGATTGGGGGACAAGGAATAGGATTCATCGAAGTACCGAACTAGTATTACAACGACGGTTCAAGGAGGGATGTGCGGGGATGCGCGAAGGGCGGCTTGGCGCTTGGCGTGGGAGTACCTGGCCCGTTCGTTACTTTCCTGCGTATCCTCGAATCACCGCAGCAACTCAGCCGGCCCAAACCGTTCCCGGGGCAGCATCTCCCGCACCACCCAGTAGACCTGCGGCCTCGTGATCCGGGGCATCTCCCCCCCCAAGCCGGTTGCAGGCTCAGCAGAAATGCTCCGCCCAGCAGGCACAGGGCCACGTGGTGATGCCAGCCCGCCCAAGTGCGGGTCTCGTACTCGTCCAGCCCCACGTCGCTTTAATTTCATGGCGCCATTCTCCGCACCTGGCTCGGTGGCGTCAATGACCCGGCCGGTTTACTCGCCTGGCATTTCCGGCTCGACTCCTCCGGCGCCGGTGGCTGGCTGTCCCCCGTGGGAGCGCCGAGGGCAAACAAACGCCCGCCCGGGGGAGAGGGCCTGAGCCACCCTCCAGCGGACGGGGGGTGATTGCCGTTTGGAAGTAACGTTGTTGCCTTCAGTCGTCAACAATTGGCGGACGGGGTCCGTTCTGTCCCCCGGGTTACGTCCGGCGGTCAGAAGACCGGTTGTCCGAACCGAGGTCTCGCCCTCGGGCTGGGGCCGGCCTGGCTCGGCGCCCGGTGGGCTGCGGACGTTGCGGAGCGCTCAGAGGACACGGGGCCTCGTCTCCTATGCGCTCCGCGGAGAATTTATCTAGCCGGTAGAACGGGTGAGCCAGGC
>JAKZUY010000132.1:0-2633 GCA_047516345.1 Dehalococcoidia bacterium
CGCAGGTACATGCGAAACAGGATCTCGGCCCAATCCTGCGCGTCGACGCCGCCTGCGCCCTGTTTGATCGAAATGATCGCCGGGCGGGCGTCGTACTCGCCGTTAAGCTGTAGTTTGAACTCCTCGTCCGCCGTGATGGCCCTTATCTCGTCCAACTCGGCGGTCAATTGATCGCCCATCGAGTCGTCCGACTCATCCATGGCGATCTCGGCCAGTTCAACGAGGTCGGCCGAGCGGATCGTCAGATCATTCCAGGTTTCGAGTTCCGTCTTCAGGGACGAAAGCTCACTCATAACCGGATGGGCAGCACGCGGGTCGTTCCAGAATCCGGGCGCAGAAGCCTGCTTTTCGAGTACCGAGATGCGCTTTTCGATGCCAGGCAGGTCAAAGCCGCCTCACGATCCCGGCGATTTGTTTTTCGAGCTCGCCGGCGTCTCCCAATAAATCACGCATAAAATTTCGCTTACTCTTTTACAGCATCAAATGGACACCGTCTCAAAGTCGCGGTGGCCCAAACCCGAATTATAGCAACGCCTCCCCGAATCCCCCCGGCCAAATATCCGCGGCTATCGCCGCCAAGGGTACGGATGCCAACTGAGCAGGGTCTTGTCCGAAAACCGGCGTTTATGGCCCGAAATCTCCATCCGCGGTGCTATCCTGACGGACACGGGGCGTGGCGCAGCCTGGTAGCGCATCCGGCTGGGGGCCGGAAGGTCCTGGGTTCAAATCCCAGCGCCCCGACCAAGCTTCGCAGAGCATCGGTCGACGCGACAAGGTCGAAGCAGGTACGGCGCCGCCAGGTCTGAGCCAGTGCATGCGCGCCGCTTCGGTTCGACGGGAAATTCGTAGACGCCGCCGGCTGAATGCCTCCGATTCAAACGATTCATTACGGGAGCGGCCGCCATGCCGAGGAAACTCGATAGCGTCAATAAGATGACCACTCTCCACCGCGACATTATGGCGCGGCATCCGGTGGACGAACCGTGGTCAGAGGTGTTGATCGACGACGGTCGGAACATCGCCGTGTGGATATCGGGACCGCCCGGGACCCCTCCCGACCCGCACATCCACCCCGACTTCAATGAGTGGTGGATCGCCCTCGACGGCAAGACACGATGGCAGATCGGCCAGTACGAGCCTATCGTCGCCGAGTGGGGCGACGTGGTGATGGCGCCCGCCGGTTTCTCCCACGACATCCGCCCATGGGAAGGCCAACAGGCGATACGTTTCGGCGTAACGCACCCCGACAGCAACCACAACATCAAGGGCATCGCTCCGTGCAGGTACATCCCGGTCGACCCCGGCTTGAACCCGCCCAACCTGATTCACACCTCTCTTAAGGGACTGCTCCAACGGCATGGTTCAGACCGCGGCTGGAAAGAGATAGTGGTGCTCGATGACCGAAACCGCGCGCTCATCACACACGAAATGCCGGGCACGAAGAACCGCAGGATGTGGCACCCGGAAATGCACAAGTGGTGGGTGGTGTTGGCAGGCGAACTTGAGTGGAGCATCGGGGACGCCGACCCGTTTATCGCAACTCCGGGCGACGTCGTGTTCGTGGCGAGCGAGACCCCGCACGAGATTCGCACCGTCGGAACCGCGCCGTCGATTCGTATCACGATCACCGCGCCGGACATCGTCCACCACTACCCGGACGACCCCGACGCTCCCCCGCTCCCGTAGTTCGCGGTGTCCCTTGCGAATAACTCCGGGCCCGGCCGCATTGGCTGTTCGGCCCGGCGGCCCCGGCAAGCGTCCCGAGTTCACCCGGGGTCGATCTGCTCCCGGTTTTGAACCGGCTTTTTCAGCACGAGAAAGACGGCAGCCGCCCCCAACATGAGGGCGCCGCCGGCGATCAGTACGATCTCATAAGATCCTGTCCGGTCGAACACCCATCCTGCCAACACCGGCGTAACGAGCAGCGCCGCGTTGTAGATCGGGGACAGCATGCCTCGAATAGTGGCAAAGCGGCGACGCCCAAACATGTCGCCCACCAACGCCCAATTGAGCGCGCTGCCCGCCTCCGATCCGGCGAACAGCAGCAGAACGCCGAACACCGGCCAGGTCCCATGCACGAGAGTAAGTAGAAACAGGCTCACCGACGACATCACGTACATCATCGCCAGAACCACGTTCCGAGGCACTTTGTCGCTCAACCATCCGACAGCCAGGATGAGC
Source organism: Dehalococcoidia bacterium (assembly GCA_047516345.1). Classification (GTDB taxonomy): domain Bacteria; phylum Chloroflexota; class Dehalococcoidia; order Lucifugimonadales; family Lucifugimonadaceae. The sequence goes on from JAKZUY010000132.1 coordinate 2,182, forward strand.
GGAACCGCAGCGAGGGCCAACAGTCCGATCAGGTTCGCCGCCGTCTGCTGGTCTACCTCTTTCCAGACCAGAATGGCGATGAGGTGGACAAAGATGGCGCCGTGCACAGACATCCTCAGGACCGTTCCGGCGGCCAAAACCCAAAAGGCCCGCGTCCTGACCGCTTCCTTCACCCCCCAGTCGTCATCTTCCCCCTCTCGCGTGGCCGCTGAGCCGGTACCGGCGCGGGATTGGACGCGGGCCGGCGGGTCGCCGTCCGGCCGGAGACCCTCGCTCTCGGGCGACCTTTTGAACACCAACGCCAGTGGAGCGATGACAATGATCATCAGGAGCCCAACCCAGAACGCGGCGTTTTGCCATCCGTATTTCAGTATGACGAACGACAGGAGCGGCACGAGGCCGGCCGCCCCCAACCTGAATGCGGCGCTGTTGAGGCCCATTACGATGCCCCG
>JAKZUY010000133.1:0-3211 GCA_047516345.1 Dehalococcoidia bacterium
GCGTGGCGCCCGCGTTGGGCTTGGAAGGCGCGCCGGTATGCGGCGCTGGTGCTAGTATGCGGCGCTAGTTGAGTGCAGACGGGAGCCGATCATGCTCGAAAGATTTCACGTTCCGGAGTCGGAGGCGGTGCGCCTGCGGGCCGACGATGTGCGCGTCGCCACAGAGGCGATTTTCGACAGGATGGGACTGTCTCAGGCCGATGCCGCCCGCTGCGCCGACGTGCTCGTCTACGCCGATCTCAAGGGCATCGATACCCACGGCATCTCCAACATGCTGCGACTATACGTCGACGGCTATCAGACCGGCGAGACTAACCCGCGGCCGCAGCCCAGGATCGTTCGGGAGTCTCCGGCGGTCGCCACTATGGACGGTGACGGCGGGCTGGGTCTGCACATCGGTCCTCTTGCAATGGAACTGGCCATCGAAAAGGCGAAATTGCACGGCATGGGCGCTGTCACGGTGCGCAACGCAGGGCATGTCGGCGCGGCCGGCTATCACGCGGCGATGGCCCTCGAACACGACATGGTCGGCGTGTGTATGGCAGGCGGAGGCGGAGGTGCGTTGCTGCCGACTTTCGGGGCTGAGCCTCGCTTCGGGACGAACCCCATCGCCTGGGCCGCGCCGGCAAGAAACGAGCCGCCGTTCATATTCGACATCGCTATGACTCAAGTTGCGGGCAACAAGATCCGTCTGCTTCAGCGCATGGGCGCCAACGTAGCGCCGGGGTGGCTTGCCGACTGGGACGGGTCGCCGATCATGACTGAGTCGCCGCCGCCTGCGGAGGACCTCCACGGGGAGGGCCGCCACTGGTACATGCTGCCGGCTGGCGGAACGAGGGAGAACAGTTCACACAAGGGCTACGGGTTCGCCTGCGTCGTCGCCATCATGGGGGCGACTCTGGCCGGCGCGCAGACCAAAGTGAATCTCGCCGGGTCGGGACACTACTTCGGGGCCTACCGCATCGACGCGTTCACGGATGCCGACGCATTCAAAGATGACATGGACACGTTCCTGCGCGGACTTCGAGAGACGCCGCCTGCGCCGGGCCACGATCGGGTGTACTACGCCGGATTGCCTGAGCACGAGGAGGAGTTGGTGAGACTCGAACAGGGCATCCCGTACCATCCAGAGGTGATCGAGTGGCTGAATTCGATCTGCGCCGAACTCGAACTGGACTTCGAGTTTCTGCAGGGTGCGGCCGACTGACGAACTGGGGATGGGTTATGGGCGGTGGCTGCCGCCCCGCCCGCGGGTAGTGTCAAGGGGCTATGCCGATAGTGTTCGCGCGTGGTCCCCACCATCCGCTGGCAACCACAAGAGTTGCCACTACATGTATCGGGTGAAATCCGGGTAACGGGACTGTGGGCTAGCTGTTCAGGATCAGGACAGCAGATGCGGCGGTGATCCAGAGCACCAGGTTGATGATGAACGGCCGATCGGTCAGCAGAATCTCTTCGGGGGTCTCTCCGCCGTTGCGCCGGTGCACCAGGTACAGATACCTGAACAGGCCGTATGCGACGAACGGCGCGGTGAGCATCATGGTGTTGTTCTCCGGCACGTTCGCCCCGGTGATGCCGCCACTGAAGGTGTAAAGGATGTACGCCACGAGCGTAGACGTGGCCACGATGCCGATTAGCTGATCGAGAAACGGCAATGAGTAGTCGGAGAGGATCGGACGCTGGGAGGCCGACCTGTCACCCGCCTCGGCGAGTTCCGATCTCCGTTTGGCGAGGGCGATGAACAGCGCGCCTAACCCCGTCACCACGTAGAGCCACGGCGAAATAGTCAGGTCGAGTGACGTTTCAACGCCGAGCCGTGTGAGCGTGGAACCCTCGATTGCGAGCGATCCGGCAGTTGCCCTGATCACGAACCCCGCTGCGATTGCCGCCACGTCCAGAATGACCACGCGTTTCAATATCAGGCTGTATCCGACGTTGAGAACCAGGTAGCCGAGCGCCACAAATCCCATTTCGTACGACATCAGGAACGCCGCCGCGATGCCCGCCGCGCCCAACACGCCGGCCACAGCAATCGCCAATGGGATGGGCACTATTCCGGCGGCTATCGGGCGGTTGCGTTTGACCGGATGCGCGCGGTCGCTATCGGCATCGAACGCGTCGTTGATCAGGTAGACGACGCCCGACATGATGGTGAACAGGGCGAATGCAGCGAACCCGAGACCAACTATCGCCAACATACCGGCGATGTCGTTTGGCTCCCACCACTTGTTGATAGTGAAGAAGACCGGCACGAGGACGAGGCCGTTTTTCGCGGTCTGTTTCGGCCTCGCAGAACGCAGTAGTCCGCGGACCACGGTCAGATATGTCCGGCGCGCCGGCGTGGCTGCGGTTGTCATGAGCGGATGATTGGCAGGGGTGAACCGGAGGTGAATTCGGGGTCAACGATACTCCCGACCGGCGAATTTTAAACGTTGCGAACTTGCCGGATACTGTGGTGCACTTATTGAGTGAGTGGCAACGCGCATAAAAAGACCGGCCTAACACGGCTGGACAGGCTGCTGGTCGAGCGCGGTATCGCAGAGTCCTGCGAGCAGGCGCGCGCAATGATCATGGCAGGTATCGTCGAAGTCCCAGGGGGGAAACAGACCCGCCCCACGGCTGGGATGCGCGTCCACGATGACGAGCGGGTGGCGGTCAAGGCGAGGCCGCGTTACGTCTCGCGCGGCGGCGACAAACTCGCGCACGCCCTCGAAGCGTTCGGGTTAGACCCCCGTGGGAAGACCGCCCTGGATGTGGGCGCATCTACCGGCGGATTTACCGATTGTCTGCTCCAACGAGGCGCGGTGCGCGTATACGCAGTCGACGTCGGCAGGGGCCAACTGCACAACCGGTTGCTTGGCGATGACCGCGTCGTTTCGATGGAACGGGTTAATGCCCGAAGGGGATTCGACCTGCCGGAGCGCGTCGATCTGGTCGTGGCCGATGTTTCGTTCATCTCACTTCGGCTCGTGCTGCCTCCTGCTTTGGACCATCTTCGAGACGGCGGCGCGGTCATTGCGCTGCTGAAACCGCAGTTCGAGACTTGTCCGGACAAGGTCGGCAAGGGCGGAGTTGTGCGGGACCGCCTTACGCACGCCGAAACGATCGGCCAGTTCGTCGACTGGGCCACCGCCGAACGGCTGCGCGTACTCAATCTCACCAGTTCCCCGCTCCTGGGCGACAAGGGAAACCGGGAATTCTTCTTTTTGCT
>JAKZUY010000134.1:0-3573 GCA_047516345.1 Dehalococcoidia bacterium
GGACTGACCTAGAATCGGCACGAACCGAGGCTGCCGTTGCGCCGGGTCAAAGCCTCTGCTATATTACATAGGCGCGGGGCTGTAGCTCAACCGGGAGAGCGCCTCAATGGCATTGAGGAGGTAGGGGGTTCGAGTCCCCCCAGCTCCACCAACGTGTACGGTAGACAGAACCGTCTTTGAACTGTGGCTGGGCGGTCTGTGATCCCATTTGGAGCACCAACTATCAGACGGTGCCAGGCGCCGACCACCCGACTCGGACTGTAACAGTTCATTCTATGCCGAGAGCAGTTGGAGACCGACAGGGTTGGCATCGATGAGATCGGTCGCGTGGCGAATATCGAAGGCCATGACCAAACCTTGGTTTTCCGGGAAATAAGCCATCGGCTTGCCGTCGTCCCCAACGAGTGGCCTCCCTGCCTTGTCAACAACGGTCTCCAGTCTGGGCTTAGGAGCCTCAGAGACGATCCCGGCAACTCTAAGCTCGCCCACCGACTTCCCGTTAGGCGTAAAAACGACCGGTCCTCCGCTAAATCCTCTGTTGCCGTGGGCATCAATGTAAATCCGCGAAGCGGGTCCAGTGATCATTGCACTGACAATTCCAGCTTTCACAAACGGCACAGGAAGTTCGCGGTTCAAGTTCTCCATACCGCTATGCCAACCAAATGGGAAACCAAGGAAATAGACCTGTTGGCTGTAGGCCAACCCGGCATTGGACGCCAGAAGGGGATGAGGCGGCGTCAAGCGGATGGGGCACGCCAGTACTGAAACATCTATGGCATCAGCACCGATTCCGACAACCTCAACCGACAGGGTCTTCCATTGCCTTTCGTGGAGAATTTCTATGCTATTGGCTGACGTGATGTCCTTGACCACGTGCCGAGCTGTTACAAGGTATTGCCTACTGCCTCTGTCTATCGCGAACGCCGTTCCCGCTGTATCGCCGTAGCGAATGTGGAACGTACGCTGGATGACATTGCTAGTGATCATTCTCGGTTCTCCGTAGTCAATTTTGGCTGGACACTACAGGGAGGGCGGCTCAACCGCGTTTCGGCCGTTTAGCGCGTCGGGCCCCAGTTGCTCGCAAGAGTGCCGAATCGATTGTTGTGTTCACCTGCCTCTTACGACCTTAACGAGAGCGAGGCGAAGCGCGAACCCTGAATTGCGGCCTGGTGTACGGATGCATCCCTTATCCCACAGACGCATCCCGCCTTGCGATTGAGCGTCACGGCCCGAACTAGGTTGGGCGTTTGGGGCTCGAAGAAGACACGATTACGACCAACTGCCTTGCCGGTGAGGGCCATCTTCGCAATCTCCGCCGCGGTCATCAGGCCGGCTGCGTAGGACAGAAACGGTAGTGCCACGTCGTCCTCATCGGCATCGTCAGGCGAGGCGGGCGGAGCAGTGGCGCAGAGTGCTGGCATCTGCACCGTCTCGGCGCCGGGCACACAGAGGGAGCAGGCGTCCTTCAGCGGGATGTGACGAAATAACGTGGATTGCCAGTTCATTCCAGTAGTCCCATACACCTGGAGGGGTGGAAACCCATTCTCGATATGAGGTCGGACACTCCGCTCGTTGGCGGCTGAAATTAGGATGTCCGGCGTCCCCGGTCGACGGCCGAGCCACCGCTCCTGTATTTCATCCAACCACGCAAAATGCGGTTCTATCCGTTGAACACCGACCTCACTCAGCCAGCGCCCCGCGACCTTGACCTTGGGTTCCTTATCGAGCCCATCCTGCGATGTAAACAAGGCCGAGCGCCTGACATTCTCGACCTCTACGAAGTCTCGGTCGACGAGGACGGCGTGAAATGCCCCCGTGATCAGGCCAAGGAAGAAGAGAGCACAACTTCCGACGGAGCCGATCCCGATGCACCACAGCTCCCCGAGATCGAAATGGGGCGTTACTGTCGCCCCACCGGAAGAGGCCAGATCGGTGCTCCATGTGTAGGCATCTACCAGGACCGGCTCATTGGTTGCCGTATCCATATCCTGTGTTAGTCGTGATGCCGCTGCAACTACGGCGAAGGCGGCTCCAAAGGGGTTTAATTCGTACGACTGCGGGACAGGAGATGGTCCCATCCCACAGTACGCACCCCAGCCGGAGCCGTGTACCACAAGCCCGTCTCCATCAGGGCCTAGCACCAGCCGCAAGTCTCCGGTCTGTGGCGGTCGTTGCTCATAGCAGCCATAGGGGTCCGCAGCCCTCAACGTACGCATCGCGACTACATTAAGCGTCTCACCCACCCATGGCAGGGGCGCCAGAATTGGCTTGGAAGGCACATCCATTGAGACCGAGGTACTCATCCGCCCGAAGAGGCTGGCAGCCGTGATAGTGGCCACTTGTCCGGCATACGTGACAGCGTATCCGGGGTCGACATGAATGTGCACGGGGCGGTCAGCCAGAAGCGGTTTCCATTCCGGGTAGCGCCTCTCACGTTCCAACAGCCGTCGCTGGTATTCCTGCTTGTTCATGCCCCAAGTCCATCAAAAAGGGTGATCGGCTTCTTGACCTCTTGGAAGCCTTCCGGGGTCCACATCAGGATATGGGCATCTCCAAATGATGGGAGCTCAGCACCATAGTCGGGTACCACAATCGAAAAGTACCCTGGATGGCGGATCTTCATCCCCGCGAGGTCTCCGTCACTGTGGTACGCGTCACATGGGTGCGTGTGAAGTTGTCCCACGACCTGCAGCTCAGCAATGGCGGCAAATCGGATGACCTTGCCAAGCTCAGCTGCGGATACGTCGACGCTTCCGGCCGTCGCATCCGCCTCGGGGGCAATCGCGGACAGGGCCAACGAGGTAGACCCCGTCGTCAATCCCACAAAGTAGACGATGCCCTCGTGACCCCGCCGGACGCTCCCACGAAGTTTCTCAGTAAGCTGGTCACGGCATTGAGTCGTCATGACGACCGCGTACCTCGGGGGAGGCTGCGGGGTTCGCCGGAACGGACGTGCAAGTGCCGTCCAGAATCTGCCTATCACTGCCGCCGCCCCCTGTACTGCTGGCTGCGTAATTCGTGGTGCAGACGCGCGACCATTGCTGCCAACGTGACAGTGCCTTTGGTTTCCGCCTGCTGCATCCAGTTAGCCTGAACCCACTCTCGGTGAGGCCCGCCGTCCGTCGAAGCGAGACGGTTCCAGGGTGCGCAGATGCGACCTGTGGAATGGAAGAAGCCGTACGGCGCGGGAGAGTCGGCAGGTTCGTCCGTCCGTCCGGTTTCCTGGCTGCGCCAATGAAACGCGGCCGGCTGCACGGGAAAGCGGTCGCACTCCACCTCTACCTCGTATATGTCGCCGTTGTGGGCGGTGAGAGTGACACGGAAGCGGCGCGGGCCTACTCGCTCGAAGGGCCATCCGTGGAGCTGCGCGTTCTCCTCTACCGCCTCGATTTCGCGCTCGACGGCAAGGTCTTCCACCGTCGCCACCGCTACACCGCCGAGCCCGATGCAATCAGGTCCAGGACCGTCCCGTCCTCAAAGTCGAAGCTTCCGATCGGGCGGTCATCGGGGAGCGGAACGCCATCGAAGGCCAACTCGAACGCATCCCCTTCCTTTAGCCCCATCGCCTTGACA
>JAKZUY010000135.1:0-4550 GCA_047516345.1 Dehalococcoidia bacterium
CCCCAGGTGCTAGAGTTTCGGTAACATTTCTGAATGAGGCAACAGGAATCGGCAAATATGATTGACGCGGGACACCAAGTCCCAGCAACGGCGTCTCGCCGACCGGAGAGGAGGATTCGCATCAGGCCAACTCCTATCGCCGTTAGGTTGCTGTCCTGTGTCCGCCCAACCGCCGGAAGAAGCGCTCTGGCGGAACGAGGTCAGGTAACCCAGCAATCCGGCGGAGCGGCGGGAACACCCGTATGGAGTCGGAGAGGAACTCCAACAGCGGCCATATCCGGCCGAGGTCACGAGTGAGCGTCACGTAAGTACTTCGCCCCTGAAGCATGCACTCCAGTGCGGGCCAGAGGATGGAGGTTGTTCGCTCGATACCGACGAAGAGCCTGGGACACAAGTGAAAGATGTCGTGGAGCTGTCTGGCTACAGTAAGCTCCGGTCGGAGTTGCCGCTCGACTTGTTTTCTGTAGCCGTCCAGGCCGGATGCCTTCCCGGCGAGGTAGTCCTCGACACTTGCCGCTGCGATTTTGCCCGTGCAAACCGCGCCATAGATGCCCTCGGCGGTTAACGGATCGATAACGCCGGCGGCATCCCCCACGAGGAGCGTGTTGCCATCAACCAGCTTCGATCCCTTGGAGCGTATCGGTAAGTGGTGGCCCCGTACTCCCCAAAGGTTGGTGGGATTGAACCCGTAGTACTCAACAAGCCGGTTGAGTTTGCGGCGCAGCGTCGGGCCAACGTGCTTCCAGCCCCCGACACCGAAGTTCAAATGGTCCCCCTTGGGGAACACCCATCCGTACCCGCCTGGCATATCGCCGAAGTCGATCCCTATTGAGGTCTCCCACTTGGCTGGGAACGACCCTTTCGGCGTGATGTTTCCCTCCAGGGCAATATTATCCTGAATGTCGCGTTGGATACCGGCCATCTTCGCGGTGGTCCCATTGGCCCCGTCGGCGACCACAAGCGCGCGGCCCCGGTAAGCATGTCCACCGGCACGGACGGTAACCTGATCGCTGCTGCGTTCAGTACTGCTAAGGCCTTCTCGCTGTCGGAAATCTACACCCGCGTCAACTGCTTGCTCGGCCAGGAAGGTGTCCAGGTTACGGCGCTGCGTCATGTACGCGATAGCGCTGGACGACGATCGGGAGAGCTCCAACCTATGGCGCCACGTGAACTCCGCGCCACTGATCGTTCGCTCGATGACGGGAGTAAGGTCCAGGTCTAGGACATCGGCGCACCGCGCGGTTACGGCCCCTCCACACGGCTTATCGCGCGGAAACTCGGCCTTATCGACCATGAGCACAGAGAGGCCCCGCAATGCCGACTCGCGGGCGGCGGTTGAACCGGCCGGCCCGGCGCCGACGATGATGACATCGTACTGCATGCTAAGGGAGTCCTTCCGTATTGGCCAATGCACCAGGGCGGTTGCTATTCAGGAATAGTTCTTACAGCCTGGCGAGGCTATCGAACGCGGCCTCGGGGAGAGAGCTGACCTGGCGGCCATCAACTCCCCGGGTGAACACGTCAGTCAGTCCCACAAAGTCGCCGGACGTGAGGGTCTCAAATGGGGTGAATGAGTATCGTGGATCAACGAGAAGTGACATTGTCCATGTAACTCATAAACCGGCCAAGGGCCATCAACGGCCAGTAGTTCCGGTAGAGGTGATAGTTGATCATGAACCCGGCAGACAGCTCCGTCCCCTGGATGATGTTACTGCTCTGCTTACCGCCGCCTTTTATCCGCTGTCCCGCACCGTAGCCCGGGAATCCCGTTCCTGTGTACCAGGGTTCGTGCCAAGTGCCGTCACCATGCTGGGTATTCGCCAGGTATCTCATCCCTCGGTGTACAGATGGGTGCTCCCACTGACCGGCCGAGAGAAGGGCGAGCAATGCCCACGCAGTTTGGGAGGCTGTGCTGGGTCCCCGTCCTGCCAACGCGGGATCGGCGTAGCTGGCACAAGTCTCGCCCCATCCGCCGTCATCGTTCTGGCGGGCCAATATCCAACTGACGGCTCGGCGCACGGATTCGTTGCCCATGTCTTCGCCGATAGCCTCAAGGGCAGGCAGAACAGCGCCCGTCCCGTATATGTAGTTCACACCCCACCGTCCGAACCATGAGCCGTCGGACTCCTGCTCGTCCAGCAGGTACTGGACGGCACGTCTTACTGGTTCGGCATCCCTCGAATATCCAAGGCGTACCAGCGCTTCCACAACGTGGGCTGTCACGTCAGCGCTGGGCGGGTCGAGCATCTCGCCGAAGTCGGCGAATGGAATCTCGGCCACGGCTCTGCGGACATTGTCCTTATCGAAAGAGGCCCAGCCGCCGTTACTGCTCTGCATTCCGAGCATCCACTCGGTACCGCGTCGAATTGCTTCGTTTCGCTTGCCGGAGTCTTCGGTCCTGACGCGGTCCAACGCAATGAGCACCTCAGCTGTGTCGTCGATGTCTGGGTAGGTGCCGTTGGCGAACTCGAACGCCCACCCACCGGGTGCGGTGCCCTTGACCTTTACCTGCCAGTCACCCCCCTTGGTGATCTGCGCGTCGATGAGCCACTCGGCCGCCCGGCGCAACACAGGACTGTCGGGCGGCATGCCGGAGTCTGCCAGAGCGATCATCGCAAGGCAGGTGTCCCAGGCTGGCGACACACAAGCCTGGACGCGCAATGAGTCGTCTTCCTCGATCATAAAGCCCCTGAATCCCTCCACACCCTTGCGCATGATCGGATGATCAACGCCGTAGCCGAGCAGCTTGAGAGCGATGAGCGAGTAAACCCAGGGGGGCTGAATTCCACCCCACGAACCGTCCTCTTCCTGATGGTCTACGATCCACCTGGTTGCCCTTCGGATGGCCAGTCGCCGCATTGGGTGCCAGGGAAGTGAGTTGTACCACCGAAGAATGCGGTCCGCCAGGTGAAATGCTCCAGCCATTTCGAATATGCGGCGCTGCGTAACCGATCTTGATCGGCTGTCTTTACCGTTGGGAGTGAGCTCAGGAATGGCTGCGCCTTCGGGTATATGGCATACAGGTTGATACGACAACACGATGCTGAGCGGCAATATCGTGCCGCGTGCCCAACTCGAGAAGTCGTACAGGTTCATTGGGAACCACGATGGCAGCAGCGATATTTCCGGTGGAACTGTGGGCACGTCCTTCCAACTCCACTGGCCGAAGAATGCCAGCCATATCTTGGTGAAGACCCGGGTCTGAGGCACACCGCCCTTCTCCAATATGAACTCCCGAGCTTTCACCATCCGAGAGTCACTGACCGAAATGCCGGCAAGCTTCAGTGCAAAGTAGCACTCCACCGTTGTGCTCAGGTCGCCCGGAGCCTCGTAGTACTGTCCCCACGTACCATCTTCCCGCTGAACTTGGAGGATATGGTTCGCCAACTTTCGCCACGTGTCGCTATCGCCAATACCGAGAAAGTGGGTGAACAGTAAGTACTCGGCCTCCATGGTGGCGTTGGATTCAAATTCGCCCCACCAGTAGCCCTCTGGAGATTGGATAGCGGTAAAGTAGTCCTGCGACCTGCGCACTGCCTCCGCAACTGCGTTTTGCAGGTCGCTCGTGTCCCGCGCTCTCCGGTCATGAAGGCTATTGCTGGGACCTCTCGTCTTGGCCCGCAGACAGGGGTCAATCCCACGATTCCGGATCAGCTGGTTGGCATCAACGGAGACTCCGCTTTCTCCACCCTGTACCGAGTACGGGAAAACCACATCCGTGCCTTGATGGCTTTGATAATCGGCCGTTTCGGCCTCACCTCCGAGGCTCATTCCTATTGCTTCCTCCCAGCAGGAATCAGCCGCTCGGACCGGAGATGGTCAACTCATTTCTGTTGGAGAGTTTCCTGCCGTCCCCGGTGCAGATTGCCCCCGGGTTCTCACACTCCGTTGTTACAGGCAAGACGACGCTTACGGCAGCGGTGGAGTCCGGCACAACCGTAATTTCCCACCGGATGTTGCTGGGACGTTCCAGCCGCCGCGCGTTCGACACTTCACCCCCCGTGACCGTGAACGCGTGGTCCCGCAGGGTCACATAGCTCAGCTGGAACTCCTCGCTGAAGCGCAGCTCGAAGGTGAACGCGGTGCTCCCGTCATGGGTCGACGGCGCGTTGTGGGCGCTGGCCGTCAACGGCGCACTAATGATTGCCGCCGCCACCGCGCCCGTGGCCACGCTGGTCAGCTCCTCGGCGTTGCCTGCGTCGTCAGTAATGGCGACCCGCACCTTGATCGTCTTACCTTCGTCGGCTTCCAAGAGCGTGTACGTGAAGCTAGTGGCTCCGTTGATCTCGGCGTCGTCGGCCAGCCACTGGTAGGCGAAGGTCGCGTTGGTCAGGCCATCGCCGTCGGATATGCCGCTGGTGTCGGCGGTGAGGGTCTCGCCCACCTGGGCCGTCCCGGTGATGGTGGGAGCGCCGGTCGCCGGCGAGTTAGGACGGGCTGCCACTGAAGTCGTCGCGGCGCTGGTCAGGGTCTCCGCGTTGCCCGCGTCGTCAGCAAAGTTGACCTCCACCTTGATTGTCCTGCCTTCGTCCGCGTCCACCAGGGTGTGG
>JAKZUY010000136.1:0-4019 GCA_047516345.1 Dehalococcoidia bacterium
ACGATGCGATGCCCAATCAACCAATACGCGGCGGTTATGGCGGCATTCACCGTACGGGCTGCTGACTCCCTGGCCGCGTCGATGATCTTCGACACGTCTCCAAAGATAGCCAGGTACGGAGCGCCGAGCTCGTCAGGCTCAGGCATCTCTCTCTTCGCTACCCGCTTCTCTGAGTCTCCTGCCATCCTCGTCTCCTGTTTTCAGTAAAGCGTTCAGTCGACAAATGGGGAGGGGCTGCCAACGCCGGAAGGGGTGGGCAGTCACCGCTATCTATCTGCTACATCTCCACGCCCGGCGACACCAACGTAGCTATTGCCAGGGCCAGGTTCTTGGAGGCAGTTCTGGCCTCCTAAAATCAGTGTAGATATGCGAATCCTCGTACCTGCTATTAAGCTGAGAGTCCACGTGACCCATTCCAGTCTTCATAGACATTTCATGTGCGGTTGTAATTGCCTTCGCAGCTTCATCAAGACCAGGGAACAATGTTTCCCGACTGATATTCGATAAACTCAGTTCCATCAGAATGCGACTTTTCGCATCATATGGCACCGTCAAGACATGGTGTTCGTATGCAGGGATGAACCTATTCCATCGAGTTATCTGACTGCTCTCGAATCGTTCGTGAAATGCGGATATGAGGAATGCACCAGCTTGTGCGCGAATACGTTCGAAGGATTGTTTAGGCTCGACGACGAAGACCCGAAACAAGTCCCTCGGGTCAATGCGGGGCTGGAAGTGGGGCTTCTCTTGCCCGATTAGATGATACAGCTTGCGTAAGACATTGGGATATCTGTGTATATTCCATTCCACTCCTCGTCGTTTTCCAAGCAACAGATTCTGTTCTGAATAGAGGAGCTTTGCGAAGTTGGCGATGATGCTAATTGTGTCGCTGTCATACGGTTTGACCAGCGACGGAGGGACAGCGAAAATATGCAGCCTGCCTTCCTCTCCAGGTCTGGGGTTCTCACAAGCGTGAAATAGTGCAACCAAAGGGTTCTTGGTCACGTCAAGGAGCCGGGTCTTCAACCCATGATGCTGTGCTAACACCCACTGGGGCAGCGCCGATGGCATGGCCGAGAACTGCTCCGGTAGGCGAGTCATGAGGTCGAGCAACATCTGTCCTTCCGCTCTTTTGAACGTGCTATTCCGTATTACTGAAGGACGTAGCTTCCAGTGTCTCTGCTGGCCGCGGTAGTAAAGCCGAAACTGACTCTCGGAGGCAATGCTGCGTTGGTGGAGGTCTAAGCAGATCCCCATCAGGTCCGCTACCGAGCCGATAGTAGTGGAGTTAGGCTCGCCACAGATGGGTGTCGAGGGTGGTGACTGGAACAGAAAAGCCCGCCAGGGCCTTGTAGCAGTAAGGTCAGTACCCGTTAAGTCGGCGTCGCTTTCGAGTCGTGCCCTCTCGAGTTTGGCACCGTAGAGAATCGCGTCCCTTAGGTCAGTGCCGACAAAGTTTGCCCCCGATAGGTCGGCATGCGTGAGGTTTGCACCGTTAAGGTTTGAGAGTCCGAAGTATGCTTCGCGAAAATCAAATCCGGACACCCATGTGCGAAAGTCAGTCCTTCGAAGATCGCAGAAGCTTAAGTCTACTCGGGGGAAGTGCGTTGCCTGTTCGAAGAAGAAATCCTCTTCGTCAGATACGCGGCGACCCATTAGATAGCCAATATTCGCCTCGCTCAAGTCCGCCTTATACCGTAGGCTCGGTCTCGAGCGAGAGTTCTCAGCTCTATTCTGGTCGGAGTCGTCGAAGACGCGGTTCCAAGAATCGACGCCACTGAGAAAGAGATCAATGTCTTCTTGTCTTGCCATAGGCTTTGAGTTTCCTCTGGTTTGCTGTTCGGGCTTGCCTATCTGCCATTGCGGCGAAATGGCCAAGCCTTCTTGCTGCCGCCCGAGAACACTTCAGGCACATTGTGGGTATGACGTCGGGCGACCATTCTAGTCTCCTGCTTCGCCGCCTCGTCCCGCCACGCCTACAGGCCCCCTCTTCCCCGGAATCACTTTGACCGGTGTCGGAATCAGCCACTCCGCTCCCGCTTTCATCGCTCCCCGCACCCGGCCATCGTGGGCCAGCTTCCGCACCCTGCGTTCCGACACGCCCAGCCGGATAGCCGCCTCTCGCACCGTGACGTTGGCGACATCATCGGCGGGGGCCTCAGACGCCAGCTCGAACTCGACGGGGTTCGGATCCTTGAGCGTGCTCATCTCGTGGATGAGGAAGCCGATTACTTCGCCGTCGTCGTCCAGCCGTTTGAGGATGCGCTCGTCGTCGGTGGGGGTGAAGTAGCCTTCCCTTAACGCCCACAGCACCTCAAGCATGTCCCCTTCGTGGTCGTACGAGACAAACACCTTTCTGCTCGTCATGATCACTCTCCTTTGATTCTCCGGTCGAGATAGGCGGTGAGGATGAAGGAGTAGCTGCTCTCCCTCTTCACCACGAGGCAGACGTAACGGTTCCTTCCCCGCAGGTCCGGGTAGACCCGGTAGTAGAGCTCGACCGTCGGGCTGGACTTGGCGGGCCTCACCGCGTCCGGCCCGGAGAAGGTCTCGGCGAACCGGTGCGACTGGAAGGCCCTTTAAGGGCGCCCTCGCAGGATGTGCCGGAGCCGCTCGTCGGTGAGCCGAACCTCGTTTCCGCGCTCATCGGTGTAACGCCGCACGCCGCTCTCCATCACCTGTTACCGTACCGCAAAGTATACCGTCCTACGGCATAGGACGGCAAGCAAATGCCCTTACACTTCCCAGTGTCCCTCGCACTCGTTCCCGAACCCGTCCGCCTGCCCGCCCCGCATCATGGCGTCGATCTCCACCGCCTCGGCTAACAGCTCCGGCCACCGGCGCTTCACTTCAACCCATCTGCAGCGGGACTGGAAGGGGCAGGCGACGCAGGCCGACCGTTCCGACGGCCTGTCGTAGCGGGCCGCCCGCCGCAAGCCATCTCAATCCCACCCTATCTAACCCCTCCGTACCGCAGGCCGCTCACAGTTAAGCCGCGGTTCGACCCATCCCCAGCCAGCCAACCTGCCCCCCACTATGCTGGCTCCGCAACGAACACCGGAATCAATCGTGCCGTCCGGGTCTGATACTCCTCGTAGGGTGGGAACGCCGCCACCGACAGATCCCACAACCGCGCCCGTTCCTCCCCAACCTCAACCTCGCGGACCCGCATGTTGTACACCGCAGCCTCGTCCTGAATCTCCACATCGGCGTCCGTTCGAAGGTTATACACCCACACCGGATTTTTCGGCGCGCCGCCCTTTGAGCCCACCAGCACGTAGTTGTTACCGTCCTTCACCCGCATGAGCGGCGTCTTGCGTATTGCCCCCGTCCGGTTCCCCCGGTTCGTTACGATGATGACCGGCAACCCGGTCTCGCGCAGGGTTGTCCCCTCTTTGCCCCCGCTGTCCTCATAAAGTTCCACCTGGTCACGCACCCAGGCTGCGGGTGACGGTATGTAATCGGCCATGGTTCGCTCCTTGCGCCTGATTTGCTGGCGGCTTGCCTCGTCATCATAAGCGGAAGGTAGCCGGGAAAACACCGGAAAGAGCGGGACTCCGTCACCCAAAGGTGGTGCGGCGGCAACTCCCGAGTAACTAGCCCAAGACCCCGCATAAGCTGGAATGAAGGCCCCATTATCCTGGCCGACTGCTTCAGGGTCCCCATGCAGGTAAACTCTCCCTTCAACCCCTTCGGGTACTGCATGGTATGGAAATACGTCCGTATACCAGGCGCAACAGCGACGAGACCCACCGCGCCGCTTGAGCGTCCTCCGGTGGTACCGTCCGACGGCGTACGTGAGTGGTTGAGAGATTCGTGAAACCCGGCTCGCAGAGAATGCTCGCCAGATCGTTCGAAATACTGCTCGTCGCGCTCAGACTGGGCCTGACCTCCTTCGGAGGGCCGGTCGCACATCTGGGCTACTTCCGTCAGGAGTACGTCGAATCCCGCAAGTGGCTCGACGAGCGCACATACGCCGACCTCGTCGCACTGTGCCAATTCCTGCCCGGCCCGACCAG
>JAKZUY010000137.1:0-3499 GCA_047516345.1 Dehalococcoidia bacterium
GCGAAAACGAGTGGCGCCAGCGTGTCATATTGCCGGCCCCTGATAACAGCGCCCATTTGGTGAAGGGGTTCGACGACCCTGCCCATCGGCCGCGAATTGAGCGAACTGTCGCCCGTGAGGACCGCCATCATGTCGCGGCCAGCCAGAACCCCCGACATGAGCCGCATCGTCGTGCCGCTGTTGCCGGCGTCGAGAACGACCGCGGGTTCAGCCAGGTCGTCGTCGGCGCCCCTTATGCGGAGCGAGTCCCCTAAATCCCCGGACGAGGGCGTGCGTTCGATTTGGACGCCTAGGGCCCTCATGATGTTGACCGTGGACGTGCAATCTTCTCCGGGCGAGAAGTTTGTCACGAGGGCGTCGCCTCTTGCGAGGCTGTTGAAAATGGCTGCCCGGTGCGAAATCGACTTATCGCCGGGCGCCCTTATAACGCCCCGCAGAGTCGACGGTTGTCTGACTGTTATGGCCATATAGCGGTTGGGGCTAAAGCAGGCGCGAGCGATCGTACCTGGTAGGGTCCCGTTTGCTGTCGCCGGTCCTGCCGAGCAGCCGCGCGCCAGCGCCGCCCAGGAACATTTGCATGATCCCTTCGCTGGCCGTGGGCAACGCGTCGTGCAACGACGTTTCGGATCCGGGCTCGATTCCCGCCTGAACGCGTACGCGTGCTTCCCATGAATGGACGAATGAGTCCATTAACGGGCCGTTGGGGTCTTCTCGCTCTTCTTCGTTCTGGATCGACGCCTTCATGTCGTTAAGGCGGGCCGACACCTGATCGATCCAGTGAACCAACATGTCTGAGTTCGTATTACACATGGCGTAGTTCGCCGCCGGATCGACCTCGGCCAATTCCGTCATGCTGTTGAATTCGGTGCTTGCGAAGCGGCTGATCTCCCGCCAGGAAGGGCTGGAGGCCGCGGTGGACATGAGCGCGGCCGACACGAGAGTTGGAAGTCCATTTACGGCGGCCATGTAGCTATCGTGTTCATACGCATCTACGAAAAATGCCTTGGCGCCCAGGGATTCGACCATTTTGGTGACTTCCGAAACCGAGCCCTGCGGTGTGCTGGGAGTGGCAACAATCGCCCATCTTGAACCTGCAAAAATCGCGCCCGATGCGTTGTCCTGACCTGCCAGACCGCCGCCGACGAGCGGGTTTCCGCCCACAAATCCAACTCCGGACGGAAGAATCTCGCTCGCCACTTCAAGGATGGCCCGTTTTGTGTTGGCCGTGTCCGTGACCGTAGCGTCTCTCTTCAAGTGGGGCGAAATGGCTTCAAGCACTTCCGGCATGGCGTATGCAGGAATGGCAAGGACGATCACGTCCGAATCGTGCACCGCCTCGTCGAGGTTCCACTCGGATCGGTCCGCTGCCCCAATCTTCGTTGCCTGATTGTGGATCTTGCGTTCACCGTCGTAGCCGACCACCTCGACTTTGTTCCCGTAAACGCTCTTTATCGCCATTCCAAGGGAAGAGCCTATGTAGCCCAGTCCGATGATAGTGATGCGCTTCATCTCATTCCTCTCTCTTCATGCCCGAGTGATCCGTGCCCCGAAGTCCCGGTTGGCCCTTGCGCCTGTTTGCCGATTACGAATCTTGTATCCAAGCCACCGTGTCGGCGCAGGGTAGTTCTCAAAGTTAACAGACAGACGCTCCACCCGGCCGGATTTCAGGCAGGGCAGGAGAATGCGGCCGGTCCAAAGGGTCAGTCATCTTCCCAATCGTCCCCGTCGTGGTCGGGCTGGGCTGCGTTCGTCCCGCGTCCCAAGGTCAACGGCGCCGTGGGCAGCCGTTTGCCGCGATCCTCGCGTTGCTCAAGTTTTGCGATGGCTTCCCGCAAATTGGTCAACTCCTGAACGTCGGCGTTGTCAGCGTCGAAGAGCACGGCCGATACCGGAAGATCGCGAAGGGCTTCCAATGCTTCTACCGGCGGCAGCTGCCCGACCTCGAGAAATACGTGCATGTTGAACAGAGACATGGTTTCCTGAAGGGAAATTAGGTCTTCAACCGTCGCGAGGCTGGAACCGCTCTCCTGTCGAATCACGAGAAATTCGAACGGCATGTCTTCGATAGCGCGGGCACGTCTGTCTGTCATTTCGCCAGGCGCGACGTAGCCGCGGTCCATGCCGTCGTCCCTGAGAATTACCGAACTCGCCTCGCCGGACTGGATAAGCACAAAGTGGCATCCAGCCTCCTTGAGCGCATCCAACGCCGACGAATCGGCAGACGACAGGGCAACCCCCCATAGACCTTTCAAGTCGTCGGGCGGCTTTGGCGTTTCGAAGGTTGCTACGTCGAATACGAGCAAGTCCAGCGCGCCGAGCACGTCGAGGGGCGGTTCGTCACGGCCGGTCCTGCCCGCCAAAAGAATGAGCGGCGTTTTACTTCGATTTTGCGGTTGGCCAAAACCGATCGGCGCGGGGTCCGTCTGGCCAAGACTTGAAAGCGTATCTGCTAACTTGCTCAATCGGTTGTGGGTCCTTCCGGATCAGTCGATCCTCTTTGGCGGCGCAGGTAGTCTTCCAGCTCCAGCAGGATCTCCCCCGGTTCCGGGTGTCGCGACGCCTCTTCTTCGGTGTCGTAGCGTTCTTCCAAACGCTTGACGTATCCGGCGATCTCATTTTCGCCCTCAAGCGCCCGGGTCAAGTTCGCCGCGTACTCTTCGGACTCCTCCTTGAGCTCGTCCATCTCCATTTCACGGGGCAGGAACTGCTGTAGCTCCCGAAGGATGGCGTGGGCCAGCGACGGGTTGTGGGCGACCTGGACGTAGTGCGGCGCGTGGCCCCACAGACTCACCCAGGGCACACCGCGCCGGGAGTACCTTTCAGTGATCACTGACGTGATTCCGGACGGCCCTTCATAGGTGGGTCGCGGAAACCGCAGCCCTTCGTAGCCTCGTCCCAAGTCGTCCTGTCCAGCAGAAACGGTCACGCGAGGCGATCGTGTGTGTGGCACTGAATCGAGCAGGGCGCCGACCGTTATTAACAGGTCGACGTTTGCGGGGTCTGCGACCTCGAGCAATTGGTCGGCGTAGCGTCGCCACTGGAGATGCGGTTCAACTCCCAGAAAAACAATGACGTCTCGCTGTTCCAGAATGGGCGAATTTTCGGGTTGCCAGTAATAGAACTCGTTGGTCGGCCAATTGAGCATCCTGACGCCATCGTCCCCAAAGCTCACCGTAGGCCGCTGCTGCGAGAAATCGTAGAAATGTTCCGGGTCGATGGACGCGAACTTTTCTGTGGGCAACCTTCGGTTGACCTCGCGGACGGTCCGGCTGGCGGCTTCGGCCGCGTCCGGCCACCCAGCCCAAGCGACAATCAGAATCGTCCGCCTGAATTGAGGCCGTTCGAGGTATGTCAGAGTGGGCAAGTCGTCAGGACGCGATTCGACCAGAGAACCGGCCTTTCCACAGCTTAGGTTGCTACTGGGCACAGTTTAGCATCCGCCCGGCCTTGTGGCGCGATTGGGCTGAATATTCCGGGGGTAGGGGAGGACGGATGGGGA
>JAKZUY010000138.1:0-7340 GCA_047516345.1 Dehalococcoidia bacterium
AGAGAATGCACCACAAGATAGGCGGCTGAGTATAGGGACGACCACAAAGTATAGTCAATTTAAGTTGGCCGATCCCCCATTGCCCAGACTATTCTCACCCTTTCCAGACCTACCCGGGCACGCCCATGAATACCGATCAAACGATCCTCAACATCCTCGAGCAAGTATCGACCGGCGCTCTTTCCGCCGCAAAAGCCGCGGAATCGCTCAAAAGTCGCCTCGGTCCGGCGAGAGATCTTGGGTACGCAAATGTGGACGTCGATCGAGAATCCCGGACTGGTTTCCCCGAAGTTATCTACGGGGACGGGAAAGAACCTGAGCAGGTCGCCTCGATTGCCGCCGAGATATTCGATCACTCCGGGATGGTTCTGGTGACCCGCACGACGCACGAGGCATTTGAACATGTGAGGAACATAATCCCATCTGCTCAATTCAGCCGGTCCGGAAGGTTCATTTGGGCCGACGAACGGGCTCCCAAACCGAAGATCGAGGGCGTCACTATTGCATCGGCAGGAACTTCCGATTTGCCGGTCTCGGAGGAAGCCGCGATTACCGCCACCCTCATGGGATGCGCCGTCAATCGCGTCAACGACGTCGGAATCGCCGGTCTGCATCGGCTGCTTGGCCGAATCGATGAGTTGCGGCGAGCTCGTGTCCTCGTAGTCGTTGCCGGCATGGAGGGCGCCCTGCCCAGCGTGGTCGCAGGACTCGTAAAGGCGCCTGTGATCGCCGTGCCGACTAGCGTCGGATACGGGGCGAACCTCGGCGGCGTTACAGCGCTCTTGGCAATGTTGAATTCGTGCTCGCCCGGAGTGACCGTCGTGAACATCGACAACGGGTTTGCCGCTGGCTACACGGCGGCCCTGATCGCCAAAGCGTCCGTTTGCGAGAGCGCGTAGGTAGACTGAATTCCCGGCTCGGACGACCGAACACCGAAGCCTGCTCAGTAACCAGCTAAGGCAACGACTCTAAAAGCACCGTCATTCCCGGCATTCTCGGGCGGGCGGGAATCTACAGAGCGCGAGAGACCGGTTTGGTCACTTGAGGGGCAGTTCTGAGACAGCTGCTACGGCAGCGACTTCAAATACGAGATCAGGTCCGCCACGTCCTGGTCCGTAAGTCCCACAATCGACGGCATTAGCGGGTCGAATCCCTCAACCACAAACGCGGTGGGGTTACGAATGGACTCGGTCAAGTATTCGTCGGCTGTTAGCTGCGGATTCCGCTCCCCCGCCCGTTCGGCGATGCCGCTCATACCCGGCCCGGTCAGGACTTCCGAATCTGTCCGGTGGCATCCCGAGCAGGCCTGAGAGACAAAAAGGCTCTCACCGTTCACGGGGTCTCCTGCTGAAACGGGGACGCTGCTTACCTGGAACTGCTGCCCGGATGCCCCCCGGTCGGGCGATAGCGCCGGAGTGGGCGCAAAGGACGGTGGCGTCGCTGTCGGTTGGATCGGATCTGAACAGGCAATGATCGCCGAGGCTGCGATGGCCAATAACGCGACGAATCCTGCCAGTTTTCGTGTTACCACTCAGGGAGTCCCTCAATCGGTACATTCCGTGTGGTCAGGTCGGGTTACGCGAACCCGCATTTGCCGACGCGCACGGCTTGTTCGTGAATCGTTTCACTACCCTAACACCGGGCAAAAAACAGGGTCAATCACGAGACAGCCGAGTTAGTCGCTCACCCGCTTGACTTCAATAGTTTCGCCGGGGGCCAGGGCCACTCTTCGCAACGTGATGCCGAGCTTCAGCAGCCAGTAGCTCAACGTCGCTTTGCTCACGCCAAGCCGCTTGGCTGTTGCAGTCAGTCCGTTGTCGTTGATCAACTCGGGCAGAGCTTTTTCGAGCGGTCGCCGCAGCTTTTTTTCCGCCGCCACCATCTTGGGGGTCTTTCTCATCGTCATCGATTCACCGCCTGTGTGGCCCTGAATCAGGGCGTTTCGACTTTCGAGCCTCAACTCCCCGATCTTGTGGCCCGCGAACTGTGGCTCCGCGGTCCATTTGCGCTGGGAAAAGTGTTCCATGTAGGCCTGTCTAAACGATAAACCATTGTCTGGAACTTAGTCAATCTTTCTGATGGTATTCGTTTGATGTTTGTTCCGTTTTTGTTTCGAACAAAGACTAAACTAGTTTCGAACAAGACCCTGATACAGCCTTTTTACTTACGGTTTTGGAAGTGCGATATGAGTTCGTAACCAAGTGTAACGACCTTGCGCTACTAGCGCTTCACCGTACGCGATAGACATGCGCTTCTCTTGCGCGCATCCGCGTGAAACACACGCGACACCGGTGGTTCAGGCGCGCGAATTTGTCGACGTCTGGATGTAAAACACGGCTTTTTTGGCCGTTCCTCAGCGCGGCTTATACGCCAGCACATTGTTCGGCCATCCGCCCTGCCCACCGGCGCGTCTTGGTACGTTCGATCGGTTGTTCGCATTCGGTTCATGTCGGGTTCGCGTCGCGAAATCCAAAATAAGGCCCTTCGCTCCGTTCGGCGGTACTACCAGTACTTTGGCGCCATTGCGTGCGCTCTACGGCCCTGTTTGAGATTGAGCGGCGATTGACTGACGCGCTCGGTTGGAATGAAACCTTGCAGTTCGCCGAGGCCAAGGAATCCGCGTCTGCACTCCCCTGCCAGACTTCAGAGGACTACCATCACGCGGCTCGTCGCCCGCTAGGGCGGCTGACGCGGCTCGCCGGGATCAGAGATTCCGCGTCTCCCCTGCCCGGCCGAAATTCACGTGACCAAGATCACGCGGCTCGTCCACCCACCCTGCCGGCCGACGCGGTTCGCCGGGATCAGAGATTCCGCGTTTCCCCTGCCCTGCTGAAATTCACCTGACCTAGATCACGCGGCTCGTCCACCCGCCCTGCCGGCCGACGCGGCTCGACGCGTTCGCTCGGCTGTCCGCATTCGGTCCAAATCAGGTTCGCGTCGCGAATTCCAAAATAAGGCCCTTCGCTCCGCCCGGGGGTACGTAAGGTACTTCGGCGTCTTTGCGTGGGCTCTTCGGCCCTATTTGAGTTTGAGCGGCCTTTGACTGAAGCGCACAACTGGAATGGACCATCGCGATTCGCCGCGGCAAGGGAATCCTCGTATGCCCTCCCCCGCCGCACTTCATGCGTCTACAATCGAGAGGTTCGCCCGCTGATCCACGGCATGCGCTCGACACTAAGACCGTGGCAACTCCGAGATCCCCTGGACCTGCTTCACTCCCTGGAGGAAATCCTCCTCAACTTTTCGGCTGACGTATTCGACGCCATTGGATGGTTCGGAGTCGTCGTGCTCATGGCGATAGAGAGCACAGCCGTTCCCCTACCTTCCGAGGTCGTCATGCCTATGGCCGGCTGGAGGTTGATTGCAGACCGGGGGCTCGGGATCGAGTTCGTCTTCCTTGCGGGTTTTTGTGGAGGCGTAGGTAGCGTCATCGGATCGTTGGCCGAGTACTATGTCGCCCGCGCTGGTGGCCGTCCCCTGATCGAGAAGTACGGTAAGTACCTGCTAATCACGCGCAAGGACATCGACCGGGCGGATCGCTGGTTCGCCACTCGGGGCGAAGTCACGATCCTCATCGGCCGACTCATACCGGGTGTGCGCCACTTCATTTCGATACCCGCAGGCGTTTCCCGGATGAGCGTGCCGCGGTTCGCCATCTTCACCTTTGTGGGCGCGTTTCCGTGGTCGCTTGGGTTGGCATGGGCTGGGTACTTGCTAGGGCGCAACTTTGAGGAGATCCGGGAGTTTACGCGGCCATTCGTCCTGCCGATCGTGATTATCGTGGTCCTTGCCGTTGCCTGGTTTATCAGGGGGCGCATCCTGGAGATTCGGGAAGAGTCTCGCCAACGCCGCCGCGACGAAGAATCGAACTGAGCCCGATTACCGAAAATCCAGGCGTTCGTCGCCGTCGTTGAACGTCCAGACAGGTTGAACGAATCCGGCGCGCTACCCTACCGGCAACGTCCGCGTAGAGACGTCAGCTGTTCCCCAGTACCGATCGCGAGGATGACGTCGTTGGCGTTGAGAATCGTGTCGGACGTCGCTATCGCGATCGATGTGCCGCCGCCCTTACGGATGCCTACGATGTTGGCGCCCGAACCTGTCAACAGGTTCGATTCCCGTAGTCTCATACCTTCGAGGGCTGTCGGAATGGGCAGTCGTATCTCGTCGAGCCTAATCTCGACGCCATGGTCGTGGACCAACAGGTCGAGGAACTCAGTGAAATCCGGACGAATGGCCATCTGTGCCATTCGGCGCCCTGCGATGCGGTAAAGCGAAACAACCTGGTCGGCGCCGGCCCTGCGGAGTTTTGGTTCGCTGACCTCTTGTTCCGCCCTAGCGACAATTGGCAGGTCCGGCGCGAGCGACCGGGCGGTCAAAACCACCATGAGGCAATCGGGGTCTGGCGCCACGGCGGCTACCAGGCCCGAGGCCCGTTCGATTCCTGCCATGCGCAGGAGTTCGTCGTCTCCGGCATCCCCGCGAATCGCCAGGTGACCGTCCTTGATCGCGGCGTCCACCGCATCTTCAGAACTGTCGATTACGACCGTTGGTCTGCCCTCACGCATCAACTCGTTTGCGACATGAAACCCCGTCCGCCCGTAGCCGCAGACAATGACCTGGTTCCGTATTTGATTTATCTCATTGTCCATACGTCGTCGCCACAGAAGCCCACCGAGATGACCGGACAACAAAAACTCGCCAACCACGCCAAAGGCATAAAAAATGCTCCCGACCCCCAGTACCAACAGGGCAATCGTAAAACCCCGTCCCTGGCTGGTGAGCGGGCGTACCTCCGCAAAGCCTACCGTGGTTACGGTGATTATGGCCATGTAGAACGAATCGAGCCAACTCCACTTTTCGATCACCACGTAGCCGATCGTCCCACCCGTGATTATCAGCGTGAAGGCGATCAGTACGTAGATGACACGGAATTCGCTCTCCGAGCGGCCGACAAGCAGGCTGCATCTTGAAGGCGCCACGTGAGGTGCGAATCTTCGTACGGGCATCGAAAGTAAAGTGGGAAATTGAGAGGTGTGAACAGTAACAGGGCGTGCCTGAACGAGACGCCATAGGGGGTCCGGGCATCGCCGGCCAAACCTGATCCTGAACAAGCCACCAAAGACCAGCCAGACGCGCTCCCCTGCCCCGCATGATCGACTCAACCGGACGCACTGACAGCCCGGCGTCGCTTGCCAATTCTAATCCTGAATAAACCACTAAAGACCACCAACTCCTACTCCCCCACCCTGCGTAATCGACCCGACTGGGCATAAAGTGCAACAAATGGGCTTTTGCCGACCGGAGATGGCCGCCAATTGACCCGCAATATATGCATAATGTTCCAATGGGGCTTCGCCGGTAATCACGGTCAGCACGCCAAGCGGAGCCGTTCGGCAGGCCGAATGAGTAGGTCGCCAACCATACTGGCGATCCGAACGCCCATCAGGGCGTGCCGGTCCGAGTGCTCGGTAGACACAGGCCGGCATGAACGTGTGTCGACCATCGATGGGGCTGTAGCTCAGTGGGAGAGCACCTGCTTTGCAAGCAGGGGGTCACGGGTTCGAGTCCCGTCAGCTCCACCAATTCCAGCCGTGACGTACTGTACTGCGAACTTTTAGCTGGGATTTTGCCGTAACTGCCGCCAGGACGGGATCGACAGCAGAGGCCAGCTTCGAAGTCCCGGTGCGACCGTTAGTCCATGAAGCATGAGCCGGCAATCGTCAACTAAACTTGGTTAGTACATCCTGCGCCAAGCGGTTCGTGACCAACGCCACAGGCCTATGAGCTCCGCTGAGGCACTCGCAGCATTGGACACATATAAGTAACTTTTTGAGTTTGTAGTACCATTAGGCCGCGTGTGAATGCATCAAGGTAAGCGGACGGTGTTGAGCGACGTAAATAGAAAATTGGTCAGCCTATTTCCGGCCAAACGTTTCCACCCACTGCTTGCTATCCCATTGGTGGCTTTGACCCTGACGGCCGTCCTGCTGGCGCCGCTCCCTTCTGCTTATGCCCAGCTTGACAGCCCATGCGCAGCCGGAGGCGCTGTGCCGGACCCTAACAACAACCCTGGGTTGGTGTCGGACTGTGATGCCCTGCTAGCGGCGCAAGATAACTTGGCCGGAAGCGCGACGCTTAATTGGTCGGCGAGTACCCACATCCGTCGTTGGGAGGGCGTGACTCTGGCCGGATCGCCGATTCGGGTAACTCAGTTGGACCTGAGCGAGAAGGGATTGAAGGGCAGCATACCGGCGGAGTTGGGCAGTCTCTCCAATTTGCAAGAGCTGAGACTTGGCTCTAACCACTTGGCCGGGAAAATACCAAAAGAGTTGGGCGACCTCGCCAAACTGAAATCACTGAACCTATCCAACAACCAGATAATCGGGGAGATTCCGGCGGAATTGGGCGACCTCGCCAATCTGCAAGCGCTGGACGTAACGAACAACAAGCTAACTGGGGAGATTCCGGCGAAACTGGGTGACCTCGTCAACTTGCAAGAGTTGTACCTGGGTGGCAACGAGTTGACCGGGCCCATACCTGCAGAACTGGGCAGGCTCGCTAAATTGGAGGTGCTGGTTTTATCGCACAACCAATTGACCGGGCAGTTACCGGTAGAGCTAGGCAAGTTGGTCAAGCTACGAGCGCTGTGGATTCGTGAGAACCAGTTAACCGGGCACATACCGCCCTGGTTGGTCAACTTCTCTGAATTGGAAGAGTTGTCTTTTTCCGTTAATCAGTTGACCGGGGAGATTCCCGCGCAGTTGGGAGAACTTGCCAGTCTGAGACGTTTGTACCTTGACCATAACAAGTTGACCGGGAAGATTCCCGCGCAGTTGGCAGGACTTGCCAGCCTACAAAGTATGTTTATTGACAATAACCAGTTGACCGGGGAGATCCCCGCGCAGTTGGGAAGACTGGCTAATCTGCAAGTATTGGTCCTATCCGTCAACCAGTTGACCGGGGAGATACCTAAAGAGTTGGGCGACCTCGCCAATCTGTACACGTTCTCTCTGTCGAACAACCATCTGTCTGGAAAGATACCGCCGGACTTAGGCCGACTCGCCAATTTGGAGGTGCTGTCCCTAGAGACAAACCGGCTGACAGGGGAAATACCGCCGGAATTGGGCGGACTCTCCAAACTCCTTGCCCTAGACCTTGACTTCAATTCGTTGAGCGGGGAAATACCGGCGCATCTAGGCGACCTCGCCGATCTACAACGGCTTGACCTGTCGAATAACCAGCTAATTGGAGAGATACCTCCAGACTTGGGTGGACTCGCCAAACTCCTTTCCCTAGACCTTTCCTTCAACTCGTTGAGCGGGGAGATTCCGGTGCAG
>JAKZUY010000139.1:0-6631 GCA_047516345.1 Dehalococcoidia bacterium
AGCGGGGACAATCCCGGGGAATGGTCTGAGGATGCCGACAACCCTGCCAAATGGCGAGGCCAAAGGCTGGTTTGAAGAGCATGGTTCATAATGTTGAGACCACCTGAATCACGATCCATTGGATTACGGTTGTCGCCAGAATTATGAGGTACGGCGCCGTATTCCAATTTCGTCATTCCCGTGAAAACGGGAATCTATTCCCCGACCGCGTAGTTCGAAACTAAGCAGGTGCTTTCTGAAACCCGCCCCTGCGATCTATATTGACGGCGCCTCCGGGGGCGTAGCGTTCGCCTATTCCGTGCCGCTCAGGTCTCCGAAAAGAAATCGCTGAGGAGCTGGTTGACCGTTTCGGGCCGGTCCCAAATGGATACGTGGCCGGCATTGGGGACCACGTGTAACTCCGATCCCCGTATCGCCTGATGGGCGCGTTCTGCGTGTGCCACCGGGAAGAACCCGTCCTGGCGCCCCCAGATGATCGCCGTCGGCGTCTCGACCGCATTCAATTCGTCGTCGCTGAATACCAGTTTTTGGCCTCTTAAGTTCGCAAACTTGGGAGCATGACGACGAATAGCCGGGGCGTGACCCTCGAGGCGGGTTGTTTCGTATGCGTATCGTTTGAATTGTTCCGACTCCTGTCCGCGGGAGTCCACCACTTCCTTGATGTCGAAAAACAGGTCCTGCATGAACTTTCTGGGCAGTGAAACTGCGTGGCCAAAGCCTGGCAGGGTCATCAGTCTGAAAACCCATGGAAGATGGGAACCGAGGCCCGCAGAGTTGATCAGGGCGATGCTCCTGATTCGCGGAGAACGATCGATCGCCTGCGCAAGGGCAATGAATCCACCCAGGGAGTGCCCGGCTATTCGCACCGATTCCAACTGAAGTGCTTCGATGAACCCCTGCACGTATTCCCGTGCGAACTGTCGCAAAGGCGTGGGGTCAAGTGGCTGGCTGGACAGGCCGAATACGGGGCTGTCCGGCGCCAACACTCGGTACGAGTCTTTTAGCGCCGCTATCTGGCGGTACCAGACCGCCCCACCGGCGCCTCCGCCGTGTATGAGTACCACGGGCTCGCCTTCACCGTAGTCGAGGTAGTGCACGCGGTTCCCGCCAACGTCTACGTACCCGCCCCTGTATTCGAGCCCCGCTTGTGCGAGCAGTTCGACCATGCTGTGGTGAATCCGTTGCCGGACCGCGGTCATGGTCGGAGTGTGTTCTGACGTAGCTTCCATTGCCGGGAAACTATATATGCCGTCGGAAGCCGCGTTAGGACACTGGCCTGAAGAATCAGGGTCACGGGACCCTTCGACGATGCTCCTGCGGTACTAAAATCAGATCATGGTGATCAAGCGAACAGAATCACGAAGTCAGGATCAACCGGCAGATCGGGGCGCCAACGCGCCTGATCCAGCCACCGATCTGCGCGCCCTGGCCCGGGAGCTAGTCGAGTTCCCAACTATCGCCGAGAAGCTTGCGGGGAACACCCGCTTTTTTCTGTCACGCGATCTGGCTCTGGCGATGGTCCCGCAGACCCGCCTTGACGACGTCGAACGCCTGCAATCAGAGACGGCCGAGGCGCGCTTTATGCTCGACACCGTGGGCGACATAGGCCTCGGCGGTATTGCGGACCCACGACCCTTGCTGCGCCGCGCTTCGTTGGGCGGAATGCTCTCCGGCGCGGAGCTAGTGCAGATCGTCACAATTATCGACTCGATTTGGCTGGCCAAATCGGTAGTCAATTCGATGAAGGGCAGGGCGCCGCTCCTTGAACACCTGGCAGGCGAAATCCCCGACCTCCGGCCCATAGCCGAACGGATCAGAGAATCTCTGTCAGACACGGGTGACGTGGCCGACGACGCAACGCCGCGACTGGGTCCGCTTCGGAAGAGGGCCGCCCGGGCGTATCAACGACTGTTGGGTCTGCTGGAAAGAATGACGGCTCGACCGGCCATCCGGGCCGCGTTGCAGTCGTCGGCTATCGCCACGCGCGGCGATAGGTTGGTGTTGGAGGTAAGGGCGGGACTTCGCAATAACGTGCCCGGCATCGTCCACGACGTATCGAATACGGGCGCCACAATTTTTGTGGAGCCGTTTCAGGCTGTCGAACCCTGCAATAACTGGCGTGAACTCGCGGCCGAGGCGCAGCGGGAAGAAGAGCGAGTGCTCATCCGGCTCTCCAAGATAGTCGGCGGCCGCGAGCAGGAAGCGACCTACGCTCTGGAGGCTGCGGCCGACCTTGATCTGATCGTGGCGCGCGCCCGGCTTGCATCGTCTATGAACTGTGTCCGCGCGGCCTCCTTACCTGACGGCGACGAGACTTCGATCAGGTTGTTCGGCGCCCGTCATCCGCTTTTGGGCAACGACGCCGTGCCTGTCAACGTGTCGATCGGCCCGGGGTACAGGGGGCTTGTGATAACCGGCCCAAACACGGGCGGCAAGACGGTGGCGCTCAAGACCATCGGCCTCTTTGCCCTGATGCACCAGTGCGGGATGCAGTTACCGGCTTTTACGGGCACGGCTCTGGCCATTTTTGACGGCGTCTACGCAGACATCGGCGACGCGCAGAGTATCGAACGATCGGTTTCGACCTTTTCGTCCCACATGGGCAACGTCGTGCGGATAGTCCGCGAGGCGGGCCCCCGTTCCCTGGTTTTGCTCGACGAACTTGGCACCGGCACCGACCCAGACGAGGGCTCCGCGCTGGCCCGCTCCATTCTTTCGTATCTGCTCAGACGCGGCATACCCACCGCGCTTACGACTCACCATCGGGCCGTTGCGGAGTTCGCCACCTCACTGGACGGGGC
This sequence comes from Dehalococcoidia bacterium, assembly GCA_047516345.1. Lineage (GTDB taxonomy): Bacteria > Chloroflexota > Dehalococcoidia > Lucifugimonadales > Lucifugimonadaceae. The sequence goes on from JAKZUY010000139.1 coordinate 2,802, forward strand.
GGTGAACGCCTCGGTGGAACTTGATTCTGAGTCTATGTTGCCCACGTATCAACTCGTGACCGGCATCCCCGGGCGGAGCTACGCTCTGACCGTCGCCTCCCTCCTCGGGCTTCCACAAGACATACTGACCGAAGCACGACTGATGCTGGATGACAAACACGTCGAGGCCGAGCGGTTGCTCGATCAACTGCAGACGGAGCGCAACCAGTTGCGGGATGCGGCCGTAAAGGCCCAGGAAGAACTGGCTGGCGCGGCTGGCGTCCGAGTCGACTTACAGCGACGCCTGAACACCGTCGTACGTCAACAGGAAGACCTGGTAGAACGGACGCGGTCGGAACTTCGCCGTGATGCCGACGCGGTGCGAAAGGAGTTGCGCCGCGTCGTTTCAGACGCAAAGCGGGGCGCGCCACCGGCGGAGGCGCAGCGCGCAGTCAGCCGGATCCGGAACACAGTGAGCGACCCAACGTGGTTTCCCATCGTCGGCGTTGACGAGGCGAAGGAGATGGCCGGCGGAAAGTCTCAGGGTTCCGCGGAGTCCGCAGCGCGAGGTGTTCAGCGAGGCGACCTCGTGGAGATCAAGGGCCTGAACATCAAGGCCGATATCCTGGCCGTTCACAATGACGGCACGGCCGACTTGAGGATGGGCAACGCCCGTATCCAGTTGTCGGCCAACCAGTTGCGAGTCGTGGAAGAGGCGGAGGAAAGGGCGGACGAACCGCGGCCTGACGTGACCGTCGACGCTGGGGTCGAAGCAGGGGAGACGAGCAGGCTAGACGTCCGCGGCTACCGCGTCGAGGCGGCCGAACTAGAGGTTGATCGGTACGTTGACCGTTGCGCCCTGAACGGCATGGAAACGTGCGAGATTCTCCATGGCGCCGGTACGGGCGCGTTGCGTCAAGCCGTCAGGGAGCTTTTGGCTTCATCGTCCCACGTGGTGGGCTTCGGCCCGGCGCCGGCAAGACGCGGTGGCAACGGAGTCACGATCGTCGAACTACGCTGAAAACGGCAGGGACTGCCGGCGTTGATTTCCAGCTAATACCGACACTCAGCGTCGTCCATCAATCGATCCGGCCGGTACCTTCAGTTAAAAGGTGGTCATCGGCCGGGTCCACCCTCAGATCGGGCAGCCACTTCAGGAAGCCCGGCAGATACCAGTTTCGGTCTCCCAGTAGTTTCATCGAGGCCGGAACCAGGATCGATCTTATGACCGTCGCATCCACAAAGATTGCGATGGCCAGACCGAAGCCCAATTGCTGGAACGTGGCGAGGTCGCCGACTGCGAATCCCATGAAGACCGCAACCATTATTAGCGCCGCGCCGGTGATGATGGCGGCCGTAGACCGCAATCCAAACGCGATCGACTCCTCGTTCTTGCCGGTCTGATCGAATCTCTCCCGAATTCTGCTGAGCAAGAAGACTTCATAGTCCATCGACAATCCGAACAGGATCGTGAACAAAAACAGCGGTACCCATGCCTCGACGAACTGCACCTGCGTGAAACCGAACACGTCCGCCCCGAACCCCTTCTGAAACACGATCACCAGCAGACCGTAGGCAGCCCCCACCGAGAGCAAATTGAGGATGATCGCCTTCAGCGGGACTATGATCGACCTGAACACGAACAGGAGCAAAACGAAGCTCAGGGCCAGCACTATGCCGATAACTATGGGGGTCCACATGGAGACAAGATCAAAGAACGCCACGTTTATAGCGGTTGCGCCGCCAACCAAAACGCCATCCGGCAAACCAGACTCCGGGATCAACCGCTCCCTGAGCTCCTCGACCGCGTCGTTAGCCTCCCCGGAATCATCCGATACTGCCAGCGGTATTTGCAGGAGCCCGACCTCACCATCTTCGCTCACAACGTAGGGTTGGGCATTTCCCAACGCCGGTATGGACTCGATCGACTTGGCTAACACATCCATGCCGTCCCGAACCTGCTGTGAAGAAGCGTCCCCGTCGACAACGATATCGATGGATGACAATGTCCCAAGGGCTTCTGGGAATTCCTCCTGCAGGTAGATGAACGCGCCCTTCGACTTGAACTCGTCAGGCAAGGTGTCCACGCCGTTGAAGCCGAGGTTAATGTCGAAATACGGTATCGCCAGAGCTACGAGCGCCGCGCCGACGACCAGCAGATAGATTACGGGGCGCTTCAGCACTCTCAGGGTCACCCAGTTCCAGAACCCTCCTGCGTCGCGATCGCTCTTGAAGAGATTCATGCGGAACACCGGGATTTTCCACGCATACACCTTGTCGCCGAGCAATTTCAGCAAGGCCGGCAGAAAGGTAAGGGAGGCCAGGACCGTCACAACCACAACGAGTATCGCCCCTAGAGCCATGCCGAAAAAGATGGTCGTCGGCACTATCATCATGCCTACGAGGGCGATCACCACGATCATCCCTGAGAAGAAAACGGCGCGATTTGCCGTGGCGCCAGACCTCGCTATCGCCTCTTCTACAGAGAGGCCCTTTCCGCGTTCCTCTTTGAATCGGGCCACGATGAACAGCGCGTAGTCGATCCCCACGGCAAGCCCGATCATGGTTATGAAGTTGGCGACGAAAAACGGGATATTGTGGTAGTACTGACCGATCAGGGCGACCGCGCCCGTGGCGATGGCTATGCCCATGGCGGCCAGAACGATGGGGATCCAGGTGGAACCGATCGTCCTGAACACCGCCAGCAGAATGAAGATGGCGATCACCACTCCTATGGACTCACCCTGTATCAGGTCCCTCTTGGCGACTTTTCTAAAGTCCTCACCAACAGCGGCTTCTCCGGCCACCGAGATGTCGAAGCCATCGGATGTGTTGGATTCGGCGATCTCCAGGATACCGGCAGCATTTCCGGAGGACGCCAGGGTGATCGGGATGAACGTCCCCGTCCCGTCCGACGCGGTAAACCGTGCCGCTGCGTCCGGCGGAAGCAGATTCAGATTGAGGACCGAGGCCGGATCATCGAGGACAGGGTTGTCGAGGTCGACGTTGAGCGCGAGGATTTCGGCGTGGACCTTGTCGATGCGTTCCCTGAATGCCGGATCGCTGATGGTGAGCGAGTCGTGGCGAATCACCATGATCTCTGTATCGCGGCGCTCGCTCCTGATGCCGCTTTCCACGAGAAGCCGCTGCGCCTTCGCCGCATCCGGCTCGACCGTGAACTCGCCCTGTCCCTGAGTGGTGCCGGATTCGATCAGGTTGAACCAGAGAACCACTGATACGACGGTGGCAGCGATCCATATCCCCACTACCAGCCAGGGTCGTTTGGCGGATTCTCTGGCGAGCCTTTCGCTCGAAATTGTCATTACTGTCAGACACCTCGGACTATTCAGAAACAGCGATTGTCAAGTGATACGACGACCGGCAGCGGACGTATCGGATTTGCGGGCGATTTTTCGGTAATCCGGCGTGCCGGGCGGCTGCCCGCCTCTACATTTATACGCCGCCAAAGACTACGTCGGGAGCGGCCCTAGAGATGTAGACTCGGTCGTTCCAACTCAGGCGGTTCTTGGGCCGCGATTGGTCTGACACGGCGGCCGATCATGGGACCGGTGTAGCCTTCACGCTACGCACGAATCCGCGGCTGCGGCTACTCATACCGGGTTCGAGTTAGCGGCATGTGGAAGCCGGAGATTCAAGACAATGGCGACAGAAATGGTCGAACCGGTCGAATTGGTAAGACTCGTACACGCTTCGCCAACCCGAGTGTGCGCGGTTGTTACGGGTGGGGGCGTGCTGGCATTGGCCTGGCTTTTTGGCGAACCGGGCGCGTCGAGGACGTTTCTGGATGCGCAGATCCCTTACTCCATGCGGGCGTTGGACGAATACGTGGG
>JAKZUY010000140.1:0-18180 GCA_047516345.1 Dehalococcoidia bacterium
CTGTGCTGAGGAGTTTGTGAATATTGACACATTCGACTGTCGAGAATAGTATTTCGCTCTGTGCCCAAATGGGTACGCGCGCGTTTGCTGGTTGATTTCGGCACGATGATATTCAACGTATCTGGACTGATGATGGGGCCAACGGGCGCCAGTCGTTACATTGATCTGGATGGTGAGTACCTGGAAACCGAGTACGGAGACTTTCGGGATATCACCGGTCAGGTGCAGTTGCTTCACACCGGCCAGACCATCTTGGCTATCGCGGAAGTCAGTGGATACACGACAGGCAGTTGCGCACGTTGTCTCGACCCCGCCCATATTGAACTCTGGGCCACAATTGAGCAGGAGTATTTCCCGGTAAACGCCGGCCTAATGGACACAGGTCTGTTCCCGACCGAACCTGAAGAACAGATCTTTCGCATCGACGAACGGAACTTTGTCGACCTTGGAGAAGCGGTCAGGCAATCGCTAACAAGCACAATGCCCATGGCGCCGTTGTGCCGTGAAGACTGCGAAGGACTTTGCCCCCACTGTTCGGCCCGACTCAATTCCGAACCATGTAACTGCGAAGAAACGACTGAAAACCCACAGTGGAGCGCTCTTGCAGAAATCGCCCTCGGATCGAGGGCCCCTGCCGGTTGATCCGCTCACATTCGACAACCAGAGACCACCGAAACTATGCCACCACTACCAAAGAAAAAACATTCCCGCGCCCGAAAGGGTGGAAGGGCAGCACACCACGGCTTGACGCGCGTGACCCTCTCTAAATGTTCGGCCTGCGGCGCCACACGGCTGCCTCACCGGGCATGCGGCGAATGCGGATATTACAACGGCCGCTATACGGCGGCCGGCCAGGGCGGCGAAGGCGCTGCTGCTGAGGCGGAGACCGGGCAATGAGCTCCACCCGTGATTTAAGGCTCAGGGAGTGTTTCTGAGAATGCCAGTCCCAAGCGGTAATAAAATTGCGTACCTGTTTCCCGGTCAAGGGTCGCAGGTGGTGGGCATGGGTAAGAACCTCTACTCTGCCTCCGCCGCGGCGAGAGAGGTGTTCAAAGAGGCCGACGATGCCCTCGGCATGAAGCTGAGTTCCACCATGTTCGAAGGACCTGCCGAGGTCCTGACCCGCACTGAAAACGCACAACCGGCTATTGCCGCGGTGTCGTTGGCCACCTGGAAGGCCCTTGAAGAGGTATCGGGTAGGCCCCAGGTACCCGATATGGCGGCTGGCCACAGCTTGGGCGAATATACGGCGTTGGCCGTCGCCGGCGTGCTTGGGATATCGGACGTGATCCGTCTTGTGGCCCAACGCGGCCGATTCATGCAGGGCGCGTGCAATGATCGACCTGGCGGCATGGCGGCGATCATCGGGATAGACGAGGTTACGGCCGAAGAGATTTGCCGCGAGACCGGCGCCTACACGTCCAATATCAACAGTCCTGAACAGATCATTATCAGCGGCACTCACATGGAGTTGGCCAGAGCCATCGACCTTGCAGCGGCAAGAGGTGCCCGCAAGGCAATTCCTCTCTCGGTCGCCGGCGCGTTTCATTCCGGTCTCATGGCGCCTGCCCAGCACGAACTCAATGAGTTGATCGAATCTCTTGAGTTCAACGAGCCAAGTGTCCCAATCGTCGGCAACGTCGAAGCGAAAGCGCTGAACACCGCTGCGGACGTAAAGGAAGAGCTGCGTCTCCAACTGATGTCTTGCGTGCAGTGGAACCGCACGATGCGCTTCATGCTCGGCAGCGGTATCGAACATTACGTCGAACTCGGTCCGGGACGGGTCTTGGGCGGCCTGATGAAACGGATCGACCGTACTGTTTCGGTAACGAGCATTGGAGACTACGCGGGCGCATGCGCCTACGCGGCGGCTTGACCGCATCTTCCGCAAACCGACGTTGACGGAGCCCGATCTGATGCCTGCTGCCGAGATTTCTACCTCGGAAGCCGGAGCAACCAACCCTGACGACCTGCAGGACCGTCTTACCGATCTGGTCGACGGGGAACCGGTAAGTGAAATCTCACCCTCCCTGCCCGTCGGCCGGCGTAGGGCGAGGGCGTTGGCCGTGCAGGCGCTGTACGAGACCGATCTGAACGGTCGCCCGGCGCAAGCTGCCCTGGTACGTCTGGCCAAAGAGCAAGGATTGAGCAAACGCCTGCTGGAGTTCGCCGCAAGTCTTGTCGAACGGGTTGAGCCGGATCGTCTTTATTTCGACAGGCACATCAGCGAGCGGGCGGACGAATTTCCCACCGGGCAGATCGCGGCAATAGACCGCAGTGTGCTGCGGGTGGCTATGGCGGAATTCGAGGCATTTCCCGACCTTCCCGTAGCGGTAGTCATAAACGAGGCGGTTGAGATCGCCGGTTTGTTTGGCTCAGAATCCTCCGGGAAATTCGTTAACGGTGTCCTTGGCGCTCTGCTACGATAACTGGACTGCGTTGTTCTGTTTCAGATCACGCACGTAGTCACGAATTGACCGATGTTGGGCCCGGAGAGGCCGAAACAAGGAAATCTCGGAGGTAGAGCCACATGGCCACCGTGTTCGAACGGGTGCGCGACATCACAGCAGACAAACTGAGTGTGGACGCGGACGAGATAAACGCCGAGTCATCATTCACTGAAGACCTCAACGCCGACTCACTGGACGTCGTTGAACTGATCATGGCGATTGAGGAAGAATTCGGTACCGACGAGCAGCCTCTGGAGATCTCCGACGAGGAAGCCGAGAACATCAGAACGGTTACCGACGCCGTCACGTATCTTCAGGAACGCGGCATAAGCAGCTAGACCTTCGCCGTCGCCTCTGGGCATGACGGCGGACTCGCGAATAGCACAGCCCGCGAACGGTCGACTACTGTCGCCCGGTCTGTCTGAATTTTTCTCCTTATGCAGGCGAATTGGCGCGGGCGTACGGCGACGTTGTGACATAACCCCCGGGCATTGAGGCCCGGCCGGGCGTTTGTGGTAACTTGGGGACGTATTTAGTCTCCCCTTTCGCGGTCTTGATCCGTTTACGCAAATGCCCGAGTCTGCCGGCCTGCAATCCTGGAATTCCCTCGAGTCCGTCTCCAATGACGCACTTGTTTGCACTCTCTGTCGGCTGGCCGAAACAAGGACGAAGGCCGTCCCCGGCGAAGGCTCATCCGCTGCGGCCGTGATGTTCATCGGCGAGGGGCCGGGATTCAATGAGGACCAGCAGGGCCGGCCATTTGTCGGAAGGGCGGGCAAGTTGCTCGATGACCTTCTTGGGTCCGTGCCGATGAGACGGGAAGACGTATTCATCACGAACGTCGTCAAGTGCCGCCCGCCGGACAACCGGGACCCACTACCGGACGAGGTGGATGCGTGCAGCGGCTATTTGAAAGCCCAGATTGAGTTACTCAACCCGCGGGTAATTGCTACCCTTGGGAGGCACTCACTGTTGCGCTTTGTTCCGAATGCCCGAATTTCACGTGATCACGGCACGATAATTCGTTGGCAAGGCCGAGTCATTTACCCCCTGTATCACCCGGCTGCGGCGCTAAGATCGACGCAGGTGATGCAAGCCACCGTCGAGGACTTCAAGCGGATCCCCGAAGCGATTCTCGCAGCTCTTACGCCCGTGGAGCCAGCTGCGCCGGACGTCGGCGTGGGGCAACGGGTGAAGCAAGAGACGGAGAAGCGAGATACGGCGGATCAGTCGCCTGGCGCCGAAGTCTCTCCGGACATCGAAGATCCGGGCGATCGGCAACAGTTGAGCATGTTTTGACCGCCGCAATCCTCTTGTACAGGGCCGTCGACGGCCATCAAATTCGTAATCGGAGGCATTTCCTGCCACAGACATACATGACGCTCCCAAACCCATGGCGTTAAAAGCCGGAACACAGCCAACTCTGAAGGTGTTGCCACTTGGCGGCCTGGGGGAGATCGGCAAGAACATGATGGTCCTCGAGGTTGGCGACGACATAGTCGTCATCGACGCTGGCGTGCTCTTTCCGGAATTCGACATGCCGGGCGTCGAGGTCGTCATCCCAAACCTCGACTACCTGTCGGAGAACGCCGACAGGGTCCGGGCGATCCTGATCACGCACGGCCACGAGGACCACATCGGCGCTGTGCCGTACTTGGTCGATCAGGTTTCCGCGCCTGTCTACGCGCCGCCAATGGCCGTTGAACTGCTGCGCAAAAAACTGCGCGAGTCCCGCCGACTCGAAGGAACGGAGTTGCGCATCGCCAGGCCCGGTCAAACTGTTCGGGCGGGTGAGCTCACCGCAGAGTGGTTTCCTGTCTGCCACAGCATCCCCGACGCCCACGGCATAGCGGTGCACACGCCTTTGGGCACCGTGATTCACACCGGTGATTTCAAGATCGATCACGATCCGGTAATCGGCGACCCTACTGATTTCACCGACCTGGCGCGCATTGCTGAGGACGGGGTTGTCCTGCTTCTCTCCGACTCGACCTACGCGGAAGAGGAGGGCTACTCGGGGTCGGACCGCGTTGCGGCCGAAGGACTGTTCAAAGTGATCGCAGAGGCTGAAGGCCGCGTGTTCGTCGCCAGTTTCGCCTCGCAAATCGCACGCGTCCAGATAGCGGCAGACGCAGCGCGGGCCTACGGACGGAAACTGGCGATACTCGGCCGCAGCATGATCAACAACATCCGTATAGCCAGGGACCTCGGCCATCTCGACATCCCCCAGGATCTAATGGTGAAACCGGCGGAAGCGGCAAGCCTGCCGGACCGCAAGGTCCTGTATATGACCACGGGTAGCCAGGGCGAACCCACTTCGGTCCTGGTCCGGATGTCACGCGGGGATCACAGGGACGTGGACGTGCGGGAGGGAGACACGATCGTCATTTCGGCGAACGCGATACCCGGTAACGAGGTGTCCGTGAATGAGTCGATAGACGATCTGGTCAGACTGGGCGCCCGGGTCATCACGAATCGGCAGCGAGTGACTCACGTACAGGGACACGCGCGCCGGGAGGAACTTCGGACGATTATCAACCTCACTCAGCCCCGCTACTTTGTCCCTGTGCACGGCGAGTACCGGATGCTCAAGGCCCACGCCGAACTGGCCATCAATCACGGCGTGCCAGCAGAGAACGTGTTTGTCCTCACGGATGGCGATCATCTCGAGATTTCCGCAAATGGAGGCGAAGTCATCGATCGTCTGCCGGCAGGACACGTATTTGTCCACGGACTCGGGATGTGGGACGAATCCGGCAACGTCGTTGTCGAAAGACGCTCTCTGGCCCGCGACGGAATCGTGGTCATCTCTCTGGCTCGCGGGAGCGACGGTCGAGTAAAAGGCGAACCAAAATTCGTCTCAGCCGGATTCGTTCACTACGATCAATCCGACGTGCTTTTCAAAGACACCAAAGACGCGCTTTCTCCCATCCTTGACCGGGCGAGAAACGAATCAATACAGTGGACGCAAATTGAACGTCAACTGAGGGTGGCGGCCGGCCAGTTCCTGGGGAAACGCACCCGGCGGCGCCCGCTCATCATTCTGGTTCCCGTAGACGTCTAGGGCAGTTCGTTTCGGGCTTCGGGACGACTCGCCCAAAATACCCGCCCGCGCCGAACATCGCCGCCAGCCCGGCCTGATGGGCCGACTGGCCCCACCCTTGGTAGTTATCTGGTGAAATCCAAACTAAAAAACACCACTGGCGCGTTATTCAGGTTGCTCCTGACGCAGCATGGCAGGTTCTTTGCGTTTGTTGTTGCGACGGGGCTGGTGGTCGCATTTGTTTTTCGAGATCAGTTCGTCAGTTGGCTGGGTTGGAGCGCAGTACCACTTCTGGGCTGGATCGCAGTGGTCCTTTATCTTGCAAATGGCCGGCCGCGACTGATCGTGAGTTGGTACCGCGCTCTGGCGGCAAGTCTCCTGGTCGCCGTGGCGGCCTCGGCCGCGCTCGGCATCGCGGCCAAACCGGGAGCGTTCTACGCTGACGAATCTCTCGGCGGGCGTGTGGGCGAACTGTTGGCTCGATGGCCCTCGGAGTGGGACTCCTACGGGGTCACTACCGGCCAGTATGCCTTCGCCGGGTTGCGGGTTGCGGTTCTCGTTTTATTGGCCGGGGCGATCATCTCACCTCGCGGCGCGCTCGTGGCAAGCCGAGGGGTGTGGATCGGCGGCGGATATGCCGCGTCGGCGTTGATAGCGTCGGCGGCGTGGATGGCGGCAAGATTCGCCGAGTGGCGTGAGGCACTTGCTGCCCGGCGGCAGGAAAAGATAGAGGCCGTTCCTGTCGCGATTGACGATATGAAGATCGCCGGCGCCGAACTGATCGACGATTCGGTCGAACTGACGACCGATCCGAGTATTGCCTCCAACGTCAACGGTTTTGGCGAAGTCGACTTGCCGGATCTCGTCGAGGCTAGTCAGGTGGTCGGGTTAGAAGAGATGGACGGGCTGCCCGAAGGGCCTGTGCCAAAGGCTCCGTCGCCCGAAGCGGCTGCCCTGGGAATTCCTCCGTTTCCCTGGAAGCTTCCTCCCCTTTCGATGCTCAAGTCCGCTTCAGGCGGAGGTGTTTCCAGGTCCGAACTGACCGCGACGGGTGAATTGATCGTAGAAGCCCTTCGGCAACACGCAATCAATGTCTCGGTAGATCAGGTTCGCGTCGGGCCTACCGTGACGATGTATGGCCTGAAGCCGGGTTGGAAGGGCGGCAAGGGTGAGACAGCGGGCTCACAGCGGGTCAGGGTCGACACGATCCTTAATCGAGAGAAAGACCTTGCCCTTGCGTTGGCTTCTCCGAACCTCCGATTCGAAGCCCCGGTTCCGGGCGAATCGGTAGTCGGCATTGAGGTGCCGAACACAAATCCTGCGCCGGTCACGGTCAAGTCGGTAATGGACGTCGACCTGTACAAGTCTGCCCAGGCAAAAATGGGGCTGCCCGTGCCCCTTGGACTCGACTCCGGGGGTCAACCGGCCATCGCAGACTTGACCCGGATGCCGCACCTCCTCGTCGCCGGGGCGACCGGATCGGGCAAGAGCGTGTGTATCAACGCCCTGATCGTAGGGCTTCTGATGAATCGCACTCCGGAGCAGGTGCGGATGGTGATGATCGACCCCAAGCGGGTTGAACTCACGCCGTATGCGGGGATACCCCACCTCTACACCGAGCCCGTTGTAGAGCCGGATCGGGCGATCGTGATTCTGCGCTCTCTCGTGCAGGAGATGATGGAGCGTTTTCGGCTGTTGGAGTCGGCTGGTGTCAGGAACATAGCCACGTTCAACGCCAAGGCCGCCGTTAAGATGCCGTATCTGCTGATCCTGGTCGACGAACTGGCGGACCTTATGCTCACGGGCGCCAACGACGTGGAGCGGCTGCTCGTGCGCCTTGCGCAGCTTGGCCGGGCGACGGGGGTACACCTGGTCGTGGCTACTCAGCGGCCGTCGGTGGATGTCGTGACCGGGCTGATCAAGGCCAACTTCCCAAGCCGGATCAGCTTCTCCGTAATGTCGCAGATCGATTCCCGCACGATTCTGGACAGCCCGGGCGCAGAGAAACTGCTAGGCAAAGGCGACATGCTGTTCCTGCCGGTCGATCGGGCAAGGCCGCTCAGAATACAGGGAGCGTTCCTCGGCGACGACGAAGTAGAGTCCGTGGTCGAATACTGGCGAAACGTAGATTGTCCTGAAATGCCAATGCTCGAGGTCAACTTCGATGAGGAGCAAGGTTCGGTCAACGTGGCGCCCAGCGGCGGCGACTCCCTTTTCGACAACGCCGTGTCGTTGGCGAAGACGCAACGCACGTTGTCCACCTCGTTGTTGCAGCGCAGACTGCGGATCGGCTACCCGCGGGCGGCGCGACTGATGGATGAGCTGGAAGACGAAGGCGTGGTGGGTCCGGGCGAGGCTGGCAAGGCCCGGAAGGTCTTGTAGCCAAACCGGTTCTCACCCGGCCACAAGTGGCCGCCAATTCCCGTCCCGAACGGTTGATTCGGCCGCAAGAAACGGGCGTCGAGAGTCCCGGGCGAATTGCCGATACGGCAAAATTCCTGCGCCTGTACCGAATCCAGGCGCAGGAATATGTGTAAGACTTGAAATGTGTACTTGCTCGGGCACGACTACGAGAACGGAAGGGCCGCCGAATGAGCAACGTCACGCCTCTTTTTCCGGAAGAGCGGCTTGAACAGGAACTGACAGAACAGCCGGCCCTTGATCTTGAACGACCCAGGCCGAACTGCTTGGCGTGCGGCGCCGGGCTGAGCCAGTCCCGCCTCTACCGTCGACTGCGCGTCTGCCCAAAATGTAAGTTCCACTACAACATCTCGGCACGGCGGAGAATCGCCATGCTCGCTGACGAAGGAACGTTCAGGGAGACGAGCCAGTGGATCCAGTCGCTGGACCCGCTGGAATTCTCACCCAGAATCTCCTATCGGGTGAGGCTGCTCCAGGATCAGACCCGCACCGGACTCGCCGAGGCCGCAGTCACGGGCGCCTGTTACATCGGCGGCACGCACGCGGTAGTAATCGTCCTTGATTTCGGGTTCCTTGGCGGCAGCATGGGCCTGGTGGTCGGCGAGAAGGTGGCCCTGGCCCTCGAACTCGCCGCCCGAAGGAAGTTGCCGGCCGTAGCCGTCATTACCAGCGGAGGCGCACGGATTCAGGAGGGCGTGCTTTCGCTAATGCAGATGGCGAAGACGGTGGTGGCGCTCAACTCTCTTCACAGCAAGGGCATGCCATTGATCGCAGTCTTGGGCAATCCATGCACCGGCCAGGTGCTCGCCAGTTTCGCCTCCCTCGCCGACGTCATATTCGCCGAGCCGGGCGCACAGGTGGGATTTGCGCCGTTCCGTGCGGAGCAGGGTGCGGAAGGACGCAAACGCGCCGAAGACGACTACACGGCCGAGTTCTTCCAGGCCCACGGCCACCTAGACCGGGTGGTCGGTCGGCAGCGCATTAAGCACGAGGTCGCGTCCGTTCTGGACCTCATCACCCCCGAGTTCAAATTGGCTACGTCCCGGCGTATGCAGCCGGTCGAGACCCGCGTTGCGCCGCTCGAGCCGTGGGAGATGGTGAAAATTGCCCGGCGGCCCGACCGGCCAAAAGCGCGTGACTACATCGACCGGGTTTTCGCAAACTTCATCGAACTGCACGGCGACCGCCTCCGCGGCGACGATCCTGCGATCGTCGTCGGGCTCGCAAGGCTGGCTGGAGAATCGGTGGTCGTAATAGGGCAACAGAAACAGGCCGACCCGGCCAAGTTGGACGGCGCCCATGGATCGCAAACCGAGGGCCGCATAACCAGCGAGGGATTCCGCAAGGCGACCCGCGCCATAAAACTGGCCCAACGATTCACCCTGCCCGTGATCACACTCGTGGACACCCCGGGTCCCAGACTCGGACTCGACTCAGAGCGACACGGAATAGCGGGCGCAATAGCCGGAACGATCGACGCCATGTCCAACGCGGAGGTTCCTACTATCTCCGTGCTGATAGGAGAGGGAGGCAGCGAGGCAGCGTTGGCCCTCGGCGTCGCCGACATCGTCCTGATGCAGCAGAACGCCATCTACACCCCCATCGCCCCGGAAGAGGGCGCCGCGACCGAGTTGAGCGACGCCGACCGTGCAGAAGAACTGGCCAAAGCGCTAAAACTTACCTCTACAGACTGCCTGGTGATGGGCATCGTGGACCTCATCGTGCCTGAACCGGCCGACGGCTCACCGGACGAGGCCGCCCGGCTGCTCAAGCGGAGCCTGATGCGGGCGCTAATAGAACTGCGGGACAAGAGGCGGCGTACGCTAGTGCGGCGGCGGCAGAAGAAGTACCGCAGCGTGGGTGAATACGGGAGCAGGTTCCGGTCTGCCGTGCGCCGAGAGTTACGCGTCTGGCAGGCGGCTCTGGCGGCCGGTGTAAGCGCCCTGCGTGGAGACGACAGCGAATTCCGCGACGCTGACGGACCGGGCTAAAGGACGAATCGTTCGATGGCCCCGGCCAGACCGTCGTCTGCGAGGCTCCGAGCAACGAACGCTGCGCATCGTTTGACCTCTTCCGGCGCGTTCCCCATGGCCACTGGCAGGCCCACCATCTTGAACATCGACAGGTCGTTGAGGCCGTCGCCGACTGCCATCAGCTCCCGTGTATCAATCCCCTGGGTACTGGCAAATTGCCGTACTCCGTGGGCCTTGTCGATGCCGGTGAGCACGAAATTGACGTACCAGAAGGTGCCATCAGGGTTGGTAGAGAGCTCCGTCGTGGTCTCGTCCGACGCCAGTTTGCTTGCGATGGATCTGGCTAACCTTTCGTCGCCGGCTTTGGCAGCGATGATGGTGACGGCCCATTCCTTGAAGCCGTCTTTGGTTCTCACCATTCGGCCATTTTCTACGGCGTAGAAACTCAGGCCTTCGGCGCAGATCGAATCGATCAATCCGCGGGCCACATGTTCGGGCAACGGACTGTGTCGCAGGGAACGGCCGGTCAACGGATCTACGAGGCGTGCGCCGTTGTCGCAGACCTGCGGCAACTGGAGCCCGAGCATCCGTGCGAAGTGGGAAACTTCGTCGGGTTCCCGGCCCGAGGCGATGGCCACGGGGATTCGTTTTGCGGCCCGCTTCACCGCTCTCGTGACGACCGGGGAGCACCGGTCGTTACTGTCGATCAAGGTGCCGTCGAGATCGATCAGCAGACCGGATGGCTTTAACACGAATGCCGCTGATTCAGTCCTGGATAACAACGGGACTCAGTGGATTGTCGCCATTGAGCACAAGCCGCGCGTTTCCGTATGAGAATTCGATGGCCCGGTCGACGCGTTCCTCAGTCGAACCCGCGATGTGAGGCGTAACGACTACGTTTTCCATTCTCAGCAGGGGGTTGTCCCTAGGGGTTGGTTCAACCTCCGTCACGTCGAGCCCTGCGGCCCGTATCTCACCGTCGTTTAGCGCTTCGATCAGCGCCTCTTCATCATGCACGGGGCCCCGGCAGGTATTGATAAAAACCGCATGCGGTTGCATCAAGTTGAACTCGCGGGCGCTGAACATCCCGTGGGTCGCCGAGTTCAGGGGCATGTGCACGGTGACAATGTCGGACCGCTCCAACAGTTCGTCGAATGGCACGCGGGCGACTTCAAGCTCTCGTTCGGTTTCGGGCGGTAGGGCCCGAACATCGTTATACAGGGTCGTGGTCTCAAAACCCCGCAGACGCCGGGCCACGAGTGAGCCGATGTGGCCGATTCCGACGATGCCTACGGTCTTGTGCGTGAGTTCAAAAAGTTGCCCGAACCGGCCGGTCTTCGCCGGGGCCTGCCACCTGCCGTCACGCGCGCCCTCGATGGACTGCGAGACGCGTCTGTAGATAGCCAGGATGAGCGTGATGGTGTGTTCCGCGACCGAATTGGCGATGGCGGCGGAGTTGTTGCAGACTTCTATGCCTCTCTCCCGCAGGCCTATCACGTCGATGCGATCGAATCCCGCGCTCAGGATCTGCAGCGTCTTGAGACGAGGCATGTAGCGCAGGATTCCCTCGTCGATACCGCCGACTCCCACGATGAGGAATTCGCAATCGGCCAGCTGCCGGCCGCGGGTAACATCGCCGTAAGCGGGATCGACGAAGCTGACGTCGAGGTCAGGTGGGACCAACTCCCGCGCCCGTACGGTGCGGGGGTCCACGGTTGAACCCCAATAAATGACCCTGCTGCCCATTGTTAAGCTCCAGTATCGGTCTGGCGCGCCCGACGATTTTCCGCAACGGCGTATTCTGACACCGGAGGCTCGCCGCCCATACGGTAATCATGCCACGCCGGAATGCCGCAAGTGAATCGGAATCGACGCGCCGTTGGCCCCAATCTACGTTACGCTTGTCTTGTAATGAAACACCCTGGTTAACCCCAGGGCACGGGGGAGCTCGAGAATCCGGGCTGAGAGGGCGCATGAAATTGCGCCGACCCCACCACCTGATCTGGGTAATGCCAGCGGAGGGAACTCGCTTGGGAACAACCGCAAACGCCGCTGAACTACGCGGCGTCTGTTTGCGACAGCAACCCCGACCTGAGCGCACACATTACAGCGCAGCGACTCCCTCTTTTATCGCGAAACTGGAGATAGCGCTATGACTGATGATTTGGTAATCGCAGGCGTGACTTTCAAGTCCCGTCTGATCACGGGCACAGGCAAACACCGCTCGAAACAGGATCTTCTCGATTCCGTCCGGCGCTCAGGAACGGAGATGATCACCGTTGCGATTCGCCGGCTCAATCTCGACGACCCGAATCAGGAGACATTGCTCGACCACCTCGACTGGGACCGCTACCGGATACTTCCCAACACGGCCGGATCGAAGACGGCCGATGAAGCAGTATTCACGGCGCGTCTGGCCCGCGAGGTAACGGGGTCTAACTGGATCAAGGTAGAGGTGATCCCGGATGCCCAGTACCTGTTGCCGGATCCTATCGGCACGTACGAGGCGTGCAAGCGTTTGATCGCCGAGGGGTTTGTGGTGCTGCCGTACATCCATGCCGATCCGGTGCTGGCCAAACGCCTCGAAGACATCGGGTGCGCCACGGTCATGCCGCTCGGGTCGCCGATCGGCTCAGGCCGGGGAGTTCTGACCGCCGAGGAGATTCAGATAATCATCGAGCAGTCAAGCGTGCCGGTTGTAGTGGATGCCGGCCTGGGCGTACCGTCGGATGCGGCCAGCGTCATGGAGATGGGCGCGGACTGTGTGTTGGTGAACACGGCGATCGCACAAGCGGACGACCCTGGGGCCATGGGTGAGGCGTTCAAACTGGGTGTCGAGGCGGGCAGAATGGCGTACATGGCCGGTCGCATCCCAATGAGCAAACAGGCCTCCCCCAGCAGTCCAACCACCGGCGTTGCGGTGGCCGCGGGCCTGAGCGGCTGACGGAATCCCACCGGGCTTAAGTAGCATCGGCCGGATGGGGCAAGTGTCGCCCGTGTTGGTTCCGGACCGTGTCCTGTGCCTTGTCGCCGGGTCAGGTCTGTGTATCACGCCGGCGCAGTTGGCTAGCGCCATCGACGCGGCGATAGAAGGCGGCGTCAACATGGTCCAATTGCGCGACCATGTGTCGATCGGCTGCGCGAGAGTTGACTTGGCAATGGCCGTTCGGGATGTTACGAGGGGTCGAGCGATTTTCGTTGTGAACGGAGACCCCGAGTTGGCGGCGCAGACCGGCGCCGACGGGGTACACCTGCCCGAATCGGCGATGCCTGTCTCGCGGGCACGGCAAATCGCGGGCCCCGGACTTCTCACAGGCCGGTCGGTGCACAGCGCTGCGGCGGCGGAGTCGGCCGCGGCGGAGGGCGCAGACTATCTGATAGCGGGAACCGTGTACCCCTCTTCGTCCCACCCCGGCGGGCAGGCAAGCGGGACCGGCATCATCCAGAGCATCGTAGAGGTGGTGGACCTGCCCGTCATTGGCATAGGCGGCATCGATGCGTCGAACGCGGCTAGCGTGATGCGCGCCGGCGCGAGGGGTGTGGCCTGCATTAGCGCGATACTTGCAACCAAAGACCCGCGTCTTGCGGCGGCTGCCATCACAGATGCCATGGACCGGCGCGGACTGGACGATGACACCCAATGATCTCGGTAACAATTAACGGCAAGCCCTACGAATTCGACGGCCCGACTCGTCTTGTCGATTATCTCGACGACCGGGGTCTGTCGAACCGCTCCCTGGCGGTGGCGATCAACGGCGACGTGTTGCCGCGGGGTCAAATTGGCGATGCGACGATCGGAGACGGTGACCGGGTAGAGATAGTCCGGCCCGTGGGCGGGGGCTAGTGCCCGTCGGTCCCACGCTCTGCGCCGGCCGGATAAGCCCGGTCCTACGCCTACAAGGCCGGACCTGAGCAAGACGACAGCGAGCCAAGTCCCTGAGCGGACCGTTTAGGGAACTATCACGCGGGTAATACAATCCGCCGTACCCGCCTGACATCGGGCTGCGTGCCGGAGGACATCATTTGAGCGACCCAAAAATCCGCGACATCCGGACGATACTTACTCAGCCGGACAACAACGCCCTCGCCGTCGTCAAGGTCGAAACTACCGAGCCGGGTCTGTACGGCCTCGGCTGCGCGACGTACGACCGGCAACCGTTCACGGTCAAGTCCGCGGTGGACGACTATCTGCGTCCGTTTCTCATTGGCCGCAGCGTCTCCGATATAGAAGACATATGGCAGTCTGCCAACGTCAGTTCGTACTGGCGCAACGGCACGATTCTGGGAGACGCTCTCAGCGGGGTCGATCAGGCCCTGTGGGACATCAAGGGCAAGATGGCGAACATGCCCGTGTACGAACTGCTGGGTGGCCGTGCAAGAGAGGCGGCGGCCGTCTACGTGCACCCCAGCGGGCCGGACAATGAAGCAGTCGAGGATCAGGTGCGTGCCTACATCGAGCAGGGATTCCACTACTTGCGGGTTCAGGTCGAAACGCCGGGATACCAGACCTATGGCGCACACGGCGGCCTCGACGTGGATGGGCGCACCGGTACGGCGGGCGGGCCGCGGGCCGTGACGTCATGGTCCGGCGGAATCTTCGAGCCGAAGCCCTATATTAAGTCTGCCCTCGACCTGTTCGATCACCTCCGCAGCAAGGTCGGTTGGGATTTCGAGATGCTGCACGACGTCCACGAACGCATCCCGGCGATCGATGGAGTGTGGCTCGCCAAAGAGGTGGAGCAGTATCGCCTCTTCTTCCTGGAAGACCTGTTCACCCCCGAGGATCAGGACTACTTCCGGCAGGTCCGCCAGATCTGTACGACTCCCATCGCCATGGGGGAACTTTGGTCGAATCCGCACGAGATCATCCCGATGGTCAAAGAGCGCCTGATCGATTTCATCCGGATTCACGTCTCGCGGGTGGGAGGCCTTACACCGTGCCGCAAGTACGCCGCGTTAAGCGAGATGTTCGGCGTGCGCACCGTGTGGCACGGGCCGGGCGGTACTTCGCCGGTCGGACACGCAGCCAACCTGATGCTGGAGTTGAACACGTGGAACTTCGGCGTCCACGAGTGGGCGGTGTTTCCCGAACGGACCCGCGAGGTATTCCCCGGCTGCCCCGAAGTACGGGACGGGCACATGTGGCCTAACGGCATGCCCGGACTTGGTGTCGATATCGACGAGAAAATGGCAGCGAGTTATCCGATACCGGAGCGGGACATGTTCAGGGAACTCGTTCGCAGGGCCGACGGCGCGATTGTCCGGCCATGATTCCGCGCGTGGCAACTTCGACGGCAGACTGGCAGCACCCACCCGGACGAGGAGATTCACATGAATAGCGTCACGATCAGAGACATAAGAGTCATCCTGACCGAACCGGACGGCATCCGCCTCGTGATCGTCAAGGTGGAAACAAGCGAACCAGGCCTTTACGGGGTCGGCTGCGCCACGTTCACCCAGCGGCCGCTGCCGGTGAAGGTCGCGGTGGAGAATTATCTGCGCCCGTTTCTGATTGGTCGGAACGTGAGCGACATCGAGGACATCTGGCAATCGAGTTACGTCAGTTCGTACTGGCGCAACGGCGGCGTGCTCAACAATGCGCTGAGCGGGGTCGATCAGGCTCTGTGGGACATCAAGGGCAAGATGGCCGGTATGCCGGTGTATGACCTCCTGGGAGGCAGGGCGCGTGAGGCCGCCGCAGTCTACGTCCACGCAAGCGGAAGAGAGTCGGCAGAGGTAGCGGACAAAGTGAGCGCCTTCATGGATCAGGGATTCCACCACATCCGCGTTCAGGTCGACACGCCCGGCTACGCGACGTACGGCACGAAGGGCTTGCTCCCATCAACCGAAACCGCCGCGGGGGCCGGCGGCGGTCCTCGCCCCGTTACCACCTGGACAAAGGAACTGTCGCCCGACAAGAAATACGCGCACCCGCCCGGTATATTCGAGCCGAAGCCGTACATGAACAGCGCCCTGGGGCTGTTCGACCTCGTTCGTTCACAGTGCGGTTGGGATTTTGAGATGCTCCACGATGTCCACGAGCGCATCCCGGCGATCGACGGCGTTTGGTTCGCCAAAGAGGTCGAGCAGTACCGCCTGTTCTTCCTCGAAGACCTGTTTTCGCCGGAGGACCAGGACTACTTCCGGCTGGTCCGTCAGCTATGCGCAACGCCGTTGGCGATGGGCGAACTGTGGAACAACCCACACGAGGTGATTCCCATGGTCAAGGACCGGTTGATCGACTTCATACGAATCCACGTTTCGCAGATGGGCGGGATCACGCCGTGCCGCAAGTTGGCTGCGATGGGGGAGATGTTCGGGGTGCGAACGGCGTGGCACGGGCCGGGGGACACGTCTCCAGTCGGCCACGCCGCAAACCTGATGATGGACCTGAATTGCTGGAACTTCGGAGTGCAGGAATACGCCGTTTTCGGCGAGCGCACGAAAGAGGTCTTCCCCGGCTGCCCCGAGGTCCGGGACGGTCACATGTGGTCAAACGGCAAGCCCGGCCTGGGGATCGACGTCGACGAGGAACTTGCGGCGAAGTTTCCGCATAGCGAACGGGAGTTCGGGGGCGCGTGGAACGAGATCCGGCGCGCCGACGGAGGCATCGTGAGGCCATGAGCCGCTTCGCCATGACGTTGCGTCGTTGCCCGCTTCGGCAATCCGGACCGCCGCGCCGCGCTTCATTCGTCGTCTGCTCATGCACATCGCACTAACCTGCGCAGAGGCGCGCCGCGTTGCCCTCGCCGCCCAGGGATTCGCCGTCAACCGGCCGTCGGGGCGTATCGACGCTCGGCACTACGACCGCCTTCTCAGGCACGTAAAGCTGCTGCAACTCGACTCGGTGAACGTGGCTGTGCGTACGCACTACATGCCGGCGTTCTCGCGGCTCGGACCCTATCCCCGTGAGAACCTGGACGACTTCGCCTACCGCAAGGCCAGACTTTTCGAGGGCTGGGGCCACATGGCATCGCTTATGCCGATGGACCACTACCCGCTGCTTCGGCATCGTATGGACACGGCGCGGCCGTGGCCGCAGTTGCAGGGCCTGATCGATGAGCACAGGGGCTACATCGAGTCAGTGCGGCAACAGGTGGCCGCACGCGGCCCTTTGACCGTGTCCGACCTCGACGATGCAGGCGAGCGAAACGGCCCGTGGTGGGGGCTGAGCAGGGGCAAGGTCGCCCTGGAGTGGCTGTTTCACACCGGCTCACTCGCGGCGAGCAGACGCGGGAACTTCACCCGGGTCTACGACCTGGCCGAAAGGGTGATTCCGCAACAGTTCTTGCAAATGCCCCCAATGACACGGGAAGACGCCCAACGCGAGATGCTCATACTCGGCGCCGAGGCCCTCGGGATCGGGACGCTGGCCGACCTGGCCGACTACTATCGGATCAAGGTTCCCGAAGCACGGCCCCGGGTGCAGGAGCTGGTCGAAGAGGGCCTACTGAACGAAGCCAGAGTCGAGGGTTGGCCGCAGCCTGCGTACATGCACAAGGACGCCCGGCCACCGCGTCGGTCCGGTGCAACGGCCATCATTAGCCCGTTCGACTCCTTGGTCTGGTTTCGGGACCGGACAGAGCGGCTCTTCGAATTCTTATATCGCATCGAAATATACGTGCCGAAGTCCAAAAGACGGTACGGCTACTACGTCTACCCGTTTCTTCACGCCGGCGAACTCGTCGCGCGGGTCGATCTGAAGGCAGACCGTTCCGCAGGCGTCTTGCTGGTTCAGGCCGCGTACCTTGAGGAAGGCCGCGACGCCGGTGACGTATCGGCGGCCCTGGCGAGGGAATTGGAGTCGATGGCGGAGTGGCTCGGTCTGCGGCACACGGCAGTAGAGCCGCGCGGCAATTTGGCAGGGGCGCTGAAGAATGCGACGGAATAGGGTGCCGGCCTTGCGCCACGGGCTGCCGTGTGGCCTAAAATCCGCTCAATCCGTACGCACAAGTACAGTGGGGTGATTCCAATGCAAGAGTTAATCCAATACGTCAACGGCGAGTTTGTGCCGACCTCTGAGGCGAAGATCTCGGTGTTGGACCGCGCCCTTTCGGTCGGCGATGCGGTTTTCGACACGGAGCGGACGTTCGCGGGCAAGGTGTTCCGGCTGAGGGAACACCTGGAGCGGCTGTACAAGGCCCTTCACATGGTGCGCATCGATCCGGGCGTGTCGATAGCTGAACTGCAGTCAATCACGGAGGAGTTGGCGCGCCGCAACGACCGGATGCGTCAACCGAATGGCGACTATTGGGTAACGCAGTTGATCTCGCGCGGGTCGGGGACATCTTTG
>JAKZUY010000141.1:0-3169 GCA_047516345.1 Dehalococcoidia bacterium
ATCACCGGTGCGGAGAATATTCTTGTTCCCGAGAGTGTGGATCAGTGTCTCCTGTTTGGCAGCCTGGTCCCCTGCGTTGTCGGAATCCAGCAGGGCGGCCACCTTGAGATTGTTGGCATGCAGGATGGTGGCGAAGTACACAACCTTGCCGGCGGCATTCGCAGGGAGCAGAGCGATTCTCTCGTTGAGGTGGGCCAGGTCGGCGTCGCGCAACTGTTGCGCAGTGGCCTCGAAATACCAGTAGTCTGTGAGGCCCTCCAAAACCAGGTTACGTTGCTGGGCGAACATGCTCTGAGCGAGATCGTACCCAAGGGCTTCCTGTAGGGGCAGAAGGGCGGCCGGGTCGCTTGCAGTGACGGTGGTGTGCACCTTGGTGCCTTCGTCCCGGTCGGTCATCTCCACCACGCGGACCAAATCCAGTTCCTCGGGGCCGACCAGGAACGGCGAATGCGTCGTATACATAGTCTGGTTGTCTTGGGCGAGGCGCGAGATGGTCTGGCGGAATTCACGCTGCTTGAGGCCATGGAGGCTCAGTCCCGGCTCGTCCAGCAGCAGGATCGCGTTGGCGTGAGCGTCTTTGGCTTCGGCGAAGAAGACAACGAAAAACGACACAAGCCACTGAAACCCTGCGGAGCGTTGGTCGACTTCTATCTGGACGCCAAGCTCGTCTTGGATCACCACCTTGAGGTACTGGCCATCAGCCAGTATCAGCACGGTGTCCGCTTCAGAGCGAGACCGATCGGGGTTCCAGATGGAGCGGATTTCGTCGGTAAGGCGAACGCTCGCGGCGTTGAGTTGGATACCGCGCTCGTCGAGCTGGCTGCGGTAACGGTTGAACTCTTCTTGGTCGTCCCCCGGATCAGGAGCGTCTCCGAGGTTCGCGAGTTCGCGTGCAGTAAACCCGAGCAGCTTGAGCAGGCACAGGTTCCCGTAGTCGTAGCGGTCATCGTCGAGGATGTTTTGTTGCACGCGGTCGGCTAAGTGACGAAGGTGCAAATTGGGACGGACCCGGAAGTAGTTGTTGAAGTAGACGAAAACCGGTAGCCGACGGTTGACCTTGGTGAGTGCCACGTCCCGCTGCTCGGGTATCCGCGTGTACTCGAGGAGGCGTGTGTGGCGTGCATCCTCGGTCGCATCCTTCTCGTCGACGAATGGGAGGGCTGAGTCGAGCCAGTGCCGCAGCTCAGTTGCACGGTCGGCATCAATCCTGGTCGTCCCAACCTGCCAGCCACCAATGACATCGTCGAGGCCCGCGCCGAGGCCCGGCTCCTCGTCCTCTTGGCCTTCAGCGGCACGGCTGTCGACATTGGTCACCAGACGCCTCAGATCTTTCCGAATTTCCTCACTGAAAACGACGACCTCCGGACCGCCTTCGAGCGTATACGTTAACCTGTTGTTGAGGTATCTGGTGCAGCTGTACCTAGTGACACCGAAGCCATCCGGTAGCTCAGCGAGGTCTTCTGGCTCAAGCTCGAACACCGCGGACGCTACTGGGATACTTTTGGGATCTAGCCGACCTGACTGGATGTCGGCGTTGTACAACTTGCGTGGGTAGTCCCGCAGAGGGTCGAATCCTCTCACCCCATCTGGGGGGTTGATCCGATGAAGTGCCTCAAGCACGGCAGTCTTGCCGGCCTCGTTAGGCCCCACCAGAATCGTCTTGGCCTGTTCGACCTCGAACCACCCTGTGTCACGGACACAGCGATAGTTCTGAACCCGCACGTGCGTCAATCTCATCGTCGTCCCTCCTGGGTGCTAGCGGACATGGCCAGTCTCCCTCCCTCTGCGGTTGCCAGCGACAATACGGCGGCGGCCGCGCCGGTAACGGCCGTGTGGGCGATGATGACCGTTGCGCTCTCCCCGGTTTTTCAGCACCAGGGTTCTCGTGGTAGGCGAGAAAGGCCAGTCCTGCGAAAAAGATCCGCTGAGGAGACGCTGAAGAGGTTGCCTGCTCGCTCTTTGGGATGCTCCAGATGGACTGGCGGTCTCCCCCGTGTTCCCCTTCCGGTTCCTGCATATCTTACCCCGGAGTCTGCGGGTTTGCCCCCAGGACCTCCAGGACGACAGCTTTCATGAGCTCCGGCCAGTTGGCCGTTGGGGTTGTCATGCTCACCAGACCGCGCGGCCGCAGTACGGGCAGGGTTCCCGGACCACCCGCCGCCAAGCAGCTCCGCCCAGGGCCGCGATCTCTGAATATCGTCTTCGCCCCGCAGCGGTTGCGGGGGGTGGAAAGCGTGGCACGGGGCAGACGGTGCCCGGGACCCGCCGCCCTAAATGCGTCTCCGGGCCACCGGAGAGCCACGGAGACGCCGTTGTTATGGCTTTCCCCACCCCTTTTTTCCACGGTCGAGGGTATTGGATGGGCTAAAAATGGCTCTCAGGCCTTTGACTCCGGGATTTGCGGACCGGGAGGGCTGATCGTTCCGGGAGGGTGGCGGTTTTGGGCCGTTCGGGGAGGGCCTGGTCTCCGGGGCCGGGCTAGGCCAGTTGCAGCTCGCAGATCTGGGCTATTTCGTCCGGCACCGTCCACAGGCTGCGGCTTCCGGGGCAGGCGACGGGTTCGGGGAGCTTCTGGATGTCCGTGAGCTGCCAGATCCACCGGCCGGGGGCGTAGTCCCCGAACTCGATCTCGTCCGCGCCCTGGGGCGCGTCTCTGAGGGCCTCCGGCATTCCTCCCGTCCGGGGGGTGCGGTGTACGCTGGCGAGGACGGCGAGTGCGACTATGGCGCCGGAGGGGAGGGGCTCCGTTCCCAGCGCTTTGGTGACCAGCGGGGACTTCCGGAACCAGGTGTCGGTGACCTTCCCGGCGTGAATGGCGATCCTCTCGCCGATCCGCACGGCTGGCGGCCGCCAGCTGCGGGTCTCGAAGTACTTGTAGCCCTCTGCAATCAGGGTGGCCCAGGGCTGGTAGAGTGTCAGCGCTCTCATTGGCCTGCCCCGCTCGGGCCCGTTACGGCCGGGTTGTGTATCCAGATGACGTACCGAGTCTCGAATATCGCCCTGAACCTTTTGAGCAGCCCCTTTGTCTGGCCTTGGGCGGCGTCCTTCCGCAAAGCGGCCGGTCTCCTGGCGCGTGGTGGATTACCCGCGGGGGCGTGTGGTCCTGAGTCGTTGCCATCGTCGAACTTCCAAGGCGGGCAAAAAAGAAGTCCGGCGGGCGGCTGATACA
>JAKZUY010000142.1:0-2513 GCA_047516345.1 Dehalococcoidia bacterium
GCCCGGGAAGGCACTCGGCGCGCAGATGGCCCGATATTCCCGCGCATAGGCCTGATCGAAACCCTTGAAGCTGCGAAGAATTCTTCCCACTGGAACTCGCCGCTCGATACCGACCCCGGAAGCGGGCGAAAGCGCGGTCGCGGTATAGCGTCTGCGTACTGGTTCAACGTCGGGCTCAAGTCTGCCGTTAACCTGAACGTCAATGAGGACGGCTCCGTTTCCCTAGTTGAGGGCTCGACCGACATCGGCGGCACGAGGGCGTCTATCGCCATGCAGGCGGCCGAAGTGCTGGGGCTTGAAGCGCACGACATTCGCCCGGTGGTGGCCGACACCGAATCCATCGGCTATACCGACGTCACCGGTGGCAGCCGGGTGTGTTACGCAACCGGCTACGCCGCGTTCATCGCCGCCAACAACCTGGCTGAGGAGATGAAAAAGCGCGCCGCCATGATTTGGGGTATCGACGTGGCGGGCGTAGCGTTTGAGAACGGCTACTTCAGTTCTGCGTCGGACCCTGAGTTGAAACTGCACTTCCGCGAGTTGGCGTCGAGACTTGGCGACACGGGCGGTCCGGTCACGTCGACCGGTTCCGTGGACCTGGAAGACGCTGGCGGCGGGTTCGGCGTTCACATTGCGGATCTGGACGTGGACCCGGAAACCGGCAAGACCGATGTGGTCCGATACACAGTGGTTCAGGACGCCGGCAAGGCGATTCATCCCGCATATGTGGAAGGCCAGATGCAGGGCGGAGCGGTGCAGGGCATCGGTTGGGCTCTGAACGAGGAGTACTTCATGTCGGACGAGGGCGTCATGGCCAACTCCACGTTCCTCGACTACCGCATGCCGACGTCCCTCGATCTGCCAAACATTGAAACGGTAATCGTTGAGGTTCCCAATCCGATACACCCGTTCGGGGTTCGCGGCGTGGGAGAGGTGCCGATCGCGCCTCCGCTGCCGACCGTGGCCAACGCCATTCACGATGCCGTCGGAATTCGACTCTACGAGACCCCGATGAAGCCGGGGAATATCGTCGAGGCGCTGGAACGAGATCAGGGTTGATTCGGCGGAATACCTTACTGCCTTTCAAGGAATCCCGGCAGTCAGCAGGCTGCCAGGATTTCCTGTGTATAGACCGATTAACAAAGTGTGGATAGAGTTGACCTCTACAGTTCAGGTCAACTCGCGAGACGCCTGCGAATTCAACCGGGCATAGACGTATCAGGGGAAAACAGATGGTCGCAACGTATGAGCCAAGGCACGACCTTAAGGTCGTTGGAACGCGCGCGATTCGCCATGACGGCTACGACAAGGTCACGGGTAGGGCCGTTTACGGGGGAGACGTCAAGGTTCCCGGACTCATCTGGGGTGAGGTGCTGAGAAGCCCGCACGCCCACGCCCGGATCGTGAGCATCGATACGTCGGCCGCCGACGCGATGCCAGGCGTCCTGGCCACTATGACCCACGCCGATCTGCCGGTTGCAGAGGACAAGGAAATCGACACCGGCGAGGGCATGGTTAACGTTCGCCGCCACGCCGAGAACGTCATGGCCGACGGCAAGGTTCTCTACAAGGGCCACGTGGTCGCCGCGGTGGCGGCAGTCGACCGCAACACGGCGGAGGAGGCTGCAAGTCGAATCAAGGTCGAGTACGAGTTGCTCCCGGTGGTTAACAACGTCGACGAGGCGATGGCGCCGGACGCCCCGATCCTCATCCCGGAATTGCAGGGCAACCATCTGGGCGAAACGGTCTCTTCGACAAATGTTGCCACGCACTTCCGGCACCAGATCGGCGACCCGGACCAGGGACTTGCCGAGTCTGACGTGGTGGTAGATCGGACGTTTACGCTGCCGATGGTCCACCAGGGCTACATCGAACTGCACAACGCCACGGCGTTCTGGGACGAGGAAGACCGGATCACGATCTGGTCCAGCACCCAGGGCGCGTTCGGCGTCAGGTCGCAAACCGCCGGTATTTTGAAGGTCGACGAGTCTCGCATCAAGGTCAACCCTGTCGAGATCGGCGGCGGTTTCGGCGGCAAGACGGTTGTGTATCTGCCTCCGGTGGCCGCAGTGCTGTCCCGCAAGACGCACCGGCCGGTGAAGATGATCATGGACCGGCGCAGCGTGTTTGAAGGCTCGGGGCCGGCCCCTGGCGGCAAGATCAGGGTTCGGATGGGCGTGACCAACGAGGGCAAGATAAGGGCCGCCGACGCCGATATCCGTTTCGAGGCCGGCGCATTTCCCGGCTCGGCCGTCACCGCTGGCGCGATCTGCATTCTTGCCTGTTACAACATCCCGGACGTTCGCATCGACGGACGAGACGTGGTGATCAACAAGCCCAAGTCGGCTGCATACAGGGCCCCGGGTTCGCCGCAGGTTGCTTTCGCTGCCGAGCAGGTAGTCGACGAGATTTGCGACAAGATGGGCTGGGACAAGATTCAGTTCCGCCTCGACAACGCGTCGGAGGAGGGGACTCGCAGGGCGGACGGTCCTGCGTTTGCCCGCGTGGGTTTG
>JAKZUY010000143.1:0-5408 GCA_047516345.1 Dehalococcoidia bacterium
TCTCTCGACACTTCTACGTTTTCAATGGAACGCACTACGACCCCTGCTTGAGGATTGTCCTTGTCAAAGGCGTATATCTTGGGACAAAGTGTTTTCTTGTCTTGTCTATCTCGAACATCTCTCTTTTGCCTAAGACTGCCCTACATCGTCTTACGGTGCACCAGCTCACAACCGGCCTTCAATTACCAGGGACCCGCCGCCACCGGACGCCGCCTGCGCGCCGGGAGGTCTGAGGCGACCAGCTGGGGGTTGAGGACGGCTCCGTCGGGGTCTGGCACGGCGATGACGACCACCTTTGCCAGCTTCCCTGCCAGACGATGACCCTATTGCCCTCGAACGTGAACACATCCCCATAGACCTCTTTGAACGTGTCGACCAGCGAAGTGTTGCAATTAAAGTACATTTCGTACCGGTCCAGCGCTCTGTCCTTCCAGTCCATTCTGAGCGTGATGCCTCCCTTGGTGAGGTAGCTGGGCTCCCCCCACTTCAGGGTCTCCTCCAGAGCGTTGACGTCCTCCGTCTCCAATGTCTCGTCCAGGACTAGCTGCCAGGCGCATCATCTTCTTGCGCGTGGGTTCCGGGTAGCCGTCGAATACTCGCGCAACGGCTGGGCACGCATCCTGGTCCTGACAACATCATCGTGAAGACCCCCGCGCTCTTCCACCACATGCGCGGTATGCGCCGCGAGGCCGGGAACAACTATCCGCCGGGCTGCGTCTGTATATACGTAGACTAATCTTTCCTGGTCACGGAGGTTGCCCTGATGAGTACCAAAGTCAAGTCCGGCCTGCACTCGCTCATAGGTATAGGCGTCTGGGTGGTCCTGCTGTCGGCCACGGCGTGTCAGGGCGAGCCGGGGCCGTCCAACGCCACGTGGGAGGCGCCGTCAGGCAGGGAACCTAACGCATCGGTAAGCGGCACAGTCGCCTACCGTGAACGGTTGGCTCTTACCCCGGGCGCGACCCTCATAGTAGATCTGCGGGACGTATCCTACGCCGACGCTCCCGCCCCGCTCATCGCTCGCCAGACCATCGTCGGCCCCGGTCAGGTTCCGAT
Organism: Dehalococcoidia bacterium; assembly: GCA_047516345.1. Taxonomy (GTDB): domain Bacteria; phylum Chloroflexota; class Dehalococcoidia; order Lucifugimonadales; family Lucifugimonadaceae. The sequence continues at coordinate 1,057 of JAKZUY010000143.1, forward strand.
CGAGTTCAACGTCCAATATAACCGCGATGACATCGACCCCCGGAACACCTATTCGGTTCAATCAAAAATCGTCGAATCCGACGGCCGCCTTGCCTTCATCAACGATACTGCCTACGAGGTGAACACCAGAGGCAATCCCGACAAGGTGGACATACTCCTCAAGCTGGTGCAGCCTCCGCCTGATCAGGTAGGCGGAGGCTCGGACTGGCGGACGTGGGTAGAGGTCCCCGTGCCTGTGGTGTGGGCCAACTTGATACCGAACGAGGCGGAACACCTGCTGCGGGTTGGCTACTACCAGTCCACTATAGAAGGCTGTGCCCGCTCAGGTAACCAGGAATTGGACTTGGACGGCTACGACATCATCATGCGGGTTACGCTAATGCAGCCTCCACCCACGTCGTGGGCGATTCCATGCCACAAGCAGGTGGTGGAACTCGACACGATAGAGCCGATTGGAGCGTATCTTGAACCTGGTCAAACCTACCGGGTGATAGTGAACGACCGGGTAACCACTACTTTCACGCTGCCGGAGCCCGGCCTTCGTTACACCTTCATCGCCGAGTCGTCCGTCGAGAGCGTGGAGATAGTGACCGGGGAAAGCGCGCCGCTTCAGTACCAATTGCTCGTCGTCTCAGGTATGGCGAAAGGCAGTAGATGCTCTCAGTTCAATGGCTACGAAATCCAGCGTAGAGAGTCGAACAGGATAGACGTGGTTATCACCCACCATGAGGTCGCCGACCCGTTTGTCGCCTGCACCGAGGACTATCCAATGGTAGAGACCATCGTCCCTCTGGGGTCCGATCTTGAGCCCGGCGAGGAGTACACCGTCAGCGTGAACTCGGACGCCACCGAGTCATTCGTAGCCCGCTAGCGTTGAAATGGCGGCCAAGTGAGGAGCTTCGGTGAGCTCGACGAAACCGAACCCGGCGACCGAGACCAGCGTCTTGCAGGGCTATTCTCGCTGGGCGAAGACCTACGACAGCACCTGGAATACGCTCATAGCCACTGAACAGCTGTACTCGCTAAACCTGCTTGGCGTCGCGGACGGCTTCCGAGAGGTCCGCGTCCTGCCGGTATGCCGGACACCCTAACCTGAGAACGCCGTCACCGCAGGGTCATGTCGTTGACTTTCCTGCTTGTCTTCTTCCTCGCCTCTTCGTCAATTAACCGGCGAAACCATCAGAATTCATGCCTATGGCCTGCACGACAAGGTCTCGATAGGCATCCAGGCCGGCAGAGGCAGGCAGTCCGTCGGCATGAAACCAGCCGATCTGTGTGTGTTCGTCCGGAGCGGCGTTTATTGGCTCGCCCTTCCATTTTGAGACGGCGAAGATCATGATCTCAGCCGGTTCAACTGGATCATGGATCGCGCCCAAAAGTTGGAACGACTCAATCTCCACCTGAAGCTCCTCAAGAGCCTCTCGGCGCAGCGCATCCTCCGGAGATTCTTCTCCCTCGAGATGTCCTCCAAACAGGTCCCACACACCCGGATAGAACCGCAATTGCGGCGACCTCTTGACGAGCAACACCTTACCGTCGCTTATCAACGCTCCAACCACACACTGCACGATGGACGCCTGCCCTTCAGGGCACTCGTTCACCATACCCTCACCGTCTTGGGATCCATCCTCGCCTGGGGTTCACCCAGACTCTCGTAGTGAAAGAAGCTGGCGGCCGGTGTTGAGGCCACGGGGCCTCAGTACGCGCAAGTCGCTGCTCGACCAACTGGCTGGCGGAGTCGGGCATCCGCGGCCGACGGCTCACGCCGGGCGGCAGAATCTCAAGTCCTTGGCGCCCGGCCTGCGACCGCCTGCGATAGGAGGGCGAAGGCGGTAGTGACCCTCAGCCTGCGACCTCCTTCGGCCAACTATGGCGGTAGTTCAGATAGATCTGGCTGTCTTACTTGCCGCCCATGGACTCAATGGTGTTCCCGACCTTCACCACCAACCACAGTACGCCGATTGAGACTAGCAGCGCCCCTACTGGGACGGTCAGCCCAGAAAACGCTGTTATTAACATTGCAGTATCCGACATGGAAAACCCCCTGATTCGTCGATTTCGCGGAATTTGTTAGTGTTATTCGTCCGTTCCTATCGACGCGGCGACACCATACGACACGACTACTCCTATATAAAGCGGAACACCCGCGTCGGCGACACCCGCAATTCCGTTTTTGGCTCATGGCACCGATCTCAGTACGAAACCAACTGCGTCCAACCGGCGTCGGCTGTACTTTCGCGTGCCGGTAGTGCGCCACCACCCGTCGTCTACCACGTGCTCCCTGCCGACGGCCTCGGTGTCACCCTGTCGGGCAGGACATGGCCGGTGGTCCGGGCAGGAAACGCGAATATTGCGCGGTAGGGGTAGAAGTGTTGGCGCGGCGCGGTGGCTGTGTCGTAGTCGTATAAGCGGGGATACGCGGCGTAAAACCAGTTGGATAACGGAGGGAGCGCACAACTTAATGCGGGGCGGGCCCGGGGTGCAGGACGAGCTCGGATTTCATCCCGGCGGATCCGCGTAAAGGGGCTAGCGGTTTCGGACGGACAAGGGGCGGGCCCCGCCATGGAGCCTGTCTCACGAAGCTGGCTCCTCCATGTCATTCCCGTAAATCCAGGAAGCTCACGCCGCCCGGTGATTCCCCGATCGGGGTCGGGCAAGACGCATAGTAGTTATCGAGCGGGGGGACATCCCAGACGGGCGCCCAGAGCCTCCCTCCTATCTCGGACGGACCCGCCGGTCGTCGTCGCCATCGCTGTCGCTGGAGAAGACCGTCGAAACCAGCTTCCGCAAGGCATCCAGGTCGAGCTCTCCGGACCCGATACGGCCGGCTACCCAGATAGCGACTGCTATGAGCCAACCCATCAGGGCGAAGGACATTACAACGAATGCCGCGCCAACGCCCAGCCAAACCCATACCAGCCCGAAGACCAGGCCGGTCAAGACGCCGAAATACCTGATATTGGTCATGCCGATCCCTTACTTTGCGAGGAGGGGTTCATCCCGCTCCCGACCGTAACGAGCTCTGACCGACACATCAATGACCCTGAGTCCTGTCAGGCGCTCCACCACCTCGTGGACTGTCTTCTGCACCTCTTTGGTGGCAGCCGGCAGATCCGTCCCCATCCGCAACGTCAGGTTACAACCCAAACGCAGGCCGCCGGCGGTTACCTTAACCGAGACCCTGGAGTTTCGAACGCTCCTCACGCCGTGGGTGGTGCGCTCGGACAACTCCCGGATGCTCTCCAACGCAATCCAAACGCTGCCATCTTCGTCGTCTCTGAGCAGGGCCGTACCGCCCGAGCTACCGCCTCCGGTGGATGAGATCTGGACGGTGAGCATAGCGATCCCGGCCGCAACGAACGCGACCGCTATACCCACATCTGTCCACAGGTCGGCGCCGGTATCAGCGGCGATTCGTTCGATCTGCGGTACGAAGAATTCCCCGCTGAAATCTCCCGGACCGACCGTGCCGGAGATCAGCAGCAGGATGTAGACCCCTGCGGCGACCGAGACCAGCGCGCCAAGCGAAACTAGTACACGGTTGATGAAGTTCATAAGCGCTACCCAGCGTCTACTGGACCTTCGTCGTTCCTATGCTTCTATCGGAGAACTTGATCCCGGCCCCGCTCACGTTGATTTCCTTGACAGGCGAAGTGGCAGGCACGCGCCTGCCACTCCAATAACGATCTGTCGGAATTCTACGGGGCCGACTTCAGTTGACCCTGGCTCTCGTCGACCTGTCCGGGAATTCGATGGCAGAGACGATCACGTTGACCTTCTTGGCGACCAGTCCTACCTGGTCGAAGAGATCCTTCGCCACTGCCACACGCACCTCCTGGACAATGTTGGGAATGCTGTAGCCGTACATAACGGTGAGATCGATGTCGATGATAGCTTCCCGCTTGCCTGCCTCAACATCCACACCGGTCGCCTTGCTCGTCGCCTCAGACGCCAGGATGTCGGTGACAGCGCGTACCAGGCCGCCCCTGCCAATGTTGACCACGCCTTCTATCCGGTCGGCCACGTGGCCGACGATGGCGGCGATCACCCGTCCCTCTATCTCCGTTATTCCCGGCACTCCACTCGGATTGCTGGTCTCGAACGGGAATGCATTGTGTGTGTCTTGACTCATTTCCTGTAATACCACGTCATACCCTCCTTCGGGTCCGCTTGTGTCGACCTTGTTTGTCGCTCTCTGACAGTGTTTCCATCGCCATTGCCGCAGGCCTCATTGATCGGCTTGATCAGCCGAATTACGTACTTTCAAGTATAGATGGATGAATGGCGGATTTCGTTCCACAAACGAGTAATTCTGCGGGTTCCGACGGGATAGTCTTTGAGACTCGCCCGTC
>JAKZUY010000144.1:0-7775 GCA_047516345.1 Dehalococcoidia bacterium
GCCAATACGAGGTCTGCGCCTGACTCCGCAAACCCTATGGCCATCTGCTTGCCCATGCCACTGGCGGCACCCGTTACCAACGCAACCCGGCCATCGAGATCGAATAGCGGGTGAGTCATGGTCTGCCTCGAATTCGCGGACTATTACTCGCAGAATCCTCAAGGTACTCGGCCATGCGCAACACGCTGTACCTGTCTCCGTTACGCCGCGACGATTCGACAGCGCAACGGGCGGTATCGAGCGAGGTGAAACATGGTATGCGGCGCTCTGCGGCGGCCCTCCTGATGTGGAATCCGTCCTGCAACGTTTGGCGGTCGCCGGTGATCGTATTGATAACCGAGGACACCGTGCCATCTTCGATCAGGTCCACAACCGTGGGGTGTTTTCCGGACAGCCGGCGGTCGACCTCGGTAACTTCATAGCCCAATGTGCGGATCATGGCAGCGGTGCCTGCCGTCGCGTACATCCTGTACCCGTTCCTGGCTAGCTCACGCACAAGAGGCATTGCATCGGCCTTGTCCCCGTCCGCCACACTGAGCAAGATACTTGCTCCGGGCCGCAGGGACAGGCCCGACGCCATCAGCGCCTTCACGACCGCGCCCTCGTAAGTTCGATCAATCCCCATTACCTCGCCGGTTGATTTCATTTCCGGTCCCAGGAATGTATCGACCCCGGCGAGCTTCGACATGGAAAAAACCGGCGCCTTGACGGCCACCAGGTTTCGCCTCGGCGCGAGTCCCGGCTCGTATCCCTGTTCTCTTATAGACCGGCCGCGCATCACCTCGACCGCCAATTTCACCATCGGCACACGGGTAACTTTCGATATGAAAGGAACAGTGCGGCTAGACCGCGGGTTCACCTCAAGCACATAAATACGGGAGGGTTGGCCGTTTCGGACGTCCGCATTGGCGCCTAAATGACCAGCCGGTCCTGCGACCAGATTCCTGTACCCGCCGCCGCCCGTGATCACGAACTGAATATTCATAAGGCCGCGCAGGCCCAGGGCCCGTCCGATACGGCCGGTGTAGTCGACCAGCGTCTGTACTTCTTCTTCATTGAGCGAAAGAGCCGGATAGACGGCGAGGGAGTCGCCGCTGTGCACTCCGGCCCGCTCCACGTGCTGCATGATGCCGGGAATGATCACGTCCTCGCCGTCGCACACGGCGTCGAGTTCGACTTCCACCCCTTCGAGGTAACGGTCTACGAGGATGGCCTTTTGCCGCGATGCGTCGACGGAGCGTTCGAAGTACCGGACCAGTTCGGCCGGGGTCTGCAGGATCTCCATGGCCCGTCCGCCAAGTACATAGCTTGGTCTAACGAGAACCGGGTATCCGATGTTGCCGGCTACCTGAAGGGCTTGCTCAGCCGTCCGAGCCGTTCCACCCGGTGGCTGCGGGATGCCGTTACGCGCCGCCAGCTCTTCGAAGCGGCCGCGATCGGTCGCCATGTCGATGGCGGACGCAGACGATCCCATGATCGGCAGCCCGGCGATATCGAGCGTTTGGGACAGATTTATCGCCGTCTGTCCGCCGAACTGCACCATGGCCGCAGGCAGTACGGCGTCAGCAGAATCGCCGTTCGAACCGGAAGCGCCACCCTCGTTTTCGATAACGTCCCGCACGCTCTCTTCGTCGAGCGGTTCGAAGTACAGGCGGTCTGAGGTGTCGTAGTCGGTCGAAACGGTCTCAGGGTTTGAGTTGATCATCACGCTCCGGACACCGGCGGCCTGTAGGGCCCATGCGGCGTGGACGGAGCAGTAGTCGAACTCTATGCCTTGTCCGATTCGAATCGGGCCTGAGCCCAGCACTACGGCGGTATCTCCGCCCATCGGCGGAGCTTCGTTCTCCTCTTCGTAGGTGCTGTAGTAGTAAGGCGTGACGGCCTCGAACTCACCGGCGCACGTGTCCACCATCTTGTAGACAGGAGATATTCCCAGCTCGCGGCGCAGGGTACGCACTTGCTCCGGCAGGCGATCGGAGAGGGTCGCGATCTGGGCGTCGGAAAAGCCCATCCGCTTTGCTTGCAACAGGAGCCCGGCCGACAGCGGCTCTGAAAGTAGCCGCCGCTCCATATTGACGATTCGCTCAATTGCTCGAATAAACCACGGGTCGATACCGGTCTGCGCCGAAAGCTCATCGGCGGAAGCGCGCCGCCTGAGAGCTGCGGCCAGCCGCCATATCCGGTCATCATCCACCGCAAGTTCGATACTCTCTTCGCCCGCCCACGACGGCTCTTCCCAAAGCAACGATCCGCGATTGTTTTCGAGCGACCGGATGGCCTTCTGAAAAGCGGCCTCAAAGGTGCGGTCGATCGCCATAACCTCGCCGGTCGCCTTCATCTGCGTACCGAGAACTCGATCCCCCGTGGCGAACTTGTCGAATGGCCAGCGCGGAATCTTGACAACGCAGTAGTCGAGCGCCGGTTCGAACGCTGCAGTGGTTTTCCTCGTTACTGCGTTCGGGATCTGATCGAGTGTGAGGCCCAGAGCGATCTTCGCTGCAACCCTGGCAATCGGATAGCCGGTCGCCTTGCTCGCGAGAGCCGAGCTTCGGCTAACCCGCGGGTTCACTTCGATGACGTAGTACATCGGCTCATCGACGCCGATCTCAGGAAGCGCCCGCTCAACGACCGGCCCCGGCCTATAGGCGAACTGCACGTTGCATCCGCCTTCGATGCCCAGACCGCTGATGATGTTCAACGCAGCGGAACGCAGCCGCTGATAGTCCTTGTCGGACAGGGTTTGACTCGGCGCCACGACGATGGAGTCGCCCGTGTGGACTCCCATCGGGTCGAAGTTCTCCATGTTGCAAATGGTGATGACGTTGCCGGCGCCATCCCGCATGACCTCGTACTCGATTTCCTTCCAGCCAAGCAGCGACTTCTCAATGAGAACCTGCCCTGCTAGTGACGCCGCGATGCCCCCCGCGGCTATGGTCCGGAGCTCCATTTCGTCGCGGGCGACCCCGCCTCCGGTGCCGCCTAGCGTGTATGCGGGGCGAACCACAACGGGGTAGCCAATACCCGTCGCCGCGTCGACGGCCGCGTCAACGGACTCGACCGCCTCGCTCTGCGGGACGGGTTCGGAGATTTCAGATAACAGTGTCCGGAATCGATCCCTGTCCTCGGCGGTCCGTATGGACTCAATCGGCGTGCCGAGCACGCGCACCCCAAATCGCTCAAGAACGCCCGAATCAGCCAGTTCCACCGCCAGGTTGAGGCCCGTCTGTCCGCCCAGGGTTGCCAGGATTCCATCCGGTCGCTCGCGTTCGATGATCCGTTCAAGGACCGGCACGGTCAGCGGCTCGATATAGATGTGGTCCGCAACGTCCTCGTCGGTCATGATGGTCGCCGGGTTCGAGTTGACCAATACGACCTCGACACCCTCTTCCCGCAGCGCCTTGCAGGCCTGGGTTCCGGCATAGTCGAACTCGGCAGCCTGCCCAATGACGATTGGACCCGATCCGATTACGAGTACTTTTGACGCCGCGGTCGTGGTCACAGTGTGCTCGATGAGATCACGTGTTGGAGGCGCGGGCGGTTGCAGGATGGTCGCTGCCTGATACCTGTGACGAGGACTGTCCGGGGGTTCCCACGGAGACGCTTTGAGCCTCGCTCCGGACAGGCAGGAGGGACACGTCGTCGATACCGGCCGCACGTTCCCTGACTTTGTGCAGGAAGCGGTCGAACAGGTACTCGGAGTCGTGCGGGCCGGGTGAGGCTTCGGAGTGGTACTGAATGGTCAACACCGGCAGCCTGGTGTGAGCCAACCCCTCAACCGTGCCGTCATTGAGGTTTACATGGGATACGAACACGTCATCCGGCAACCCGTCGGGGTCGACCGCGTAGCCGTGGTTTTGGGCGGTTACGTAAATATTGCCCGTTTCGACGTCCTTGACCGGCTGATTCCCGCCCCGGTGCCCGAACTTCAGTTTGAATGTAGACGCGCCCAGGGCCCTTGCGATCACCTGGTGTCCGAGGCAGATACCCATGACGGGCGTCGCTGAGTTGAGCAGTCCCGCGGCGGTCTCCGTAGCAGCGTCGAGTAAACTCGGGTCGCCGGGTCCGGGGGACAGGACTACACCGTCCGGCCTGAACGAGAGGATCTGTTCCGCCGTAGCGTTGTCCGGCGCCACGACTATGTCGCAACCACGCCTCGACAGACACCTCAATATGTTGAGTTTCACACCGAAGTCCGAGACCACGATACGGAGTCGTCGGCCTGAATCGCGAGGCTGCCGTTGCGCTTGATCATGTTGGCCTGATCCGCCTTCCCATTCATAGACGGTGTCGGTACTGACCTTGCTGACCACGTCTACCTCGCCGTAACGCGGCGATGAACGCAAGACGTCGAGTGCGGCGGCGACATCTTCACGCGGCGTGATAATGCCCATCATCACGCCGCGAGAGCGCAATTTGCGGGTAATCGCCCGCGTGTCTACTCCGGCCACGCCGGGCACACCATTGTTCTGCAGATAGTCGTGAATCGTTCCGGTGGAGAGGGTGTGACTGGGCTCATCGCAGTCTTGCCGTACCACGAAACCCTCGACCTGGATGCGGTTCGATTCCGTGTCGTAGGGGTTTACCCCGTAGTTGCCGATCAGCGGATACGTGGGCACGAGGATCTGACCTCCGTACGAAGGATCGGTCAACATCTCCTGGTAACCGGTCATCGAGGTGTTGAACACGGCCTCCCCAACCGCCTCTACTTCCGCGCCAAGGCGGACGCCCACATAGAACGAGCCATCTTCCAGTACCAGGCGCATTGGGCCGCGTATTTCGGTCACAGCGCGATCCATTCGAATGTTGAAGTCATGGTCCTTGAGCCGCATTTTGGGAACAGGCCCGGATGGAATCGAAACATCAAGACACACGTCCATCGCGCAGGTCGTGGACGACCTCACCCAGGAAAATCGTAGTTACTACGCGTCCTCTCAGCTTCACACCGGCGAGGGGCGTATTTCGTGACAACGACGCGAACTCGTCCGGTTCGACGACCCACTCCGCATTGGGGTCGATCAAGACCAGATCTGCGGACCAACCTCGTCGCAGGGAACCGAGTTTCCGTCCAAGGATTTTGGCAGGACCGGACGTAAGGCGTTCGATCAACAACGGGAGGGGCAACGCGCCCTCTTCGACTAGGGTACACAGCGATCCGAACGCCGTTTCGAGCACGTTTATGCCGTTCGCCGCACTTTCATAGCAATTCCCCTTTTCCGCCGGCGCGTGCGGCGCATGGTCCGTGGCGATCACGTCGATGACGCCGTCGCGCAGGGCCTCTATGACAGCCTGCCGGTCCTCCTCATTGCGAAGCGGTGGATTGACCCGCGTGTTCGTGTCGTATCCCGTTTCCGAGCCGGGCAGAGGCGATGCGCCATGTAGTCCGTAAACCCAATCTTCCGTGAGTGTCAGGTGATGCGGCGTCACTTCGGCGGTCACCGACAGCCCAGCGTCTTTGGCCTTGAAAACATGTTCGATTGACTGAATCACCGACAGATGCGGCACGTGAACCCGGCCGCCGGTAGATTTGGCCATCTCGACATCGCGAGCGACCATCAACGACTCCGCCTCAGTGGGCACTCCCTTGAGTCCAAGCCGCTTCGCGACGAGACCGTCATTCATAACGCCGTCTCTCACCAACGAATGGACCTCAGCGTGATTGATGATCGGGAGACCGAGTACACCTGCGCGCTCCTGCGCCATGAGCATTAACAAATGGTCAGACACCGGGTCGCCGTCATCACTGAATCCGACGCATCCGGCCTCCGCAAGCGCCTCCATGGGCGTGAGTGACAGCCCTGCCCTGCCCATCGTGATCGCCCCTATAGGCAGCACTCGTACGGAGGCGGTCAATTCAGCCTGGCGCATCATTGCGGCGACCGAACCGGGGTTGTCGAGCGCCGGTTCGGTGTTCGGCATTGCGCACAACGTAGTGAAACCGCCCCGCGCAGCCGCCCGCGAACCAGTCTCGATGGTCTCCTTATGCTCGAATCCGGGTTCGCGCAGGTGTGTATGAAGGTCGACGAATCCGGGCGATACCACCTGCCCGCTCGCATCGATCACGTCATATCCGGCTGGCGGATCGACCATTGGGTGATCGGTTACGTCGACGATGAGGCCGTCGGATATCAGCACGTCGGCCAGCCGGTCAATGCTCTGCGCGGGGTCGATCACTCTCCCCCCTGTGACAATCAGCGGTTTCGAATTCATAGGTGCCATCGGCGCCACTAGCCCGAACTTCCGGATGAAATAAGTGTCGGCTCAAACAACGCGCTTGGGGTCAAGCCATCGTCGGCAGCGGCCTGAATCGTCGGATACACAAACAACTCCCGATCTCCGGCGATGTCGGCTTCCGTCAATCGCGCCATGTCGTGATAGACGACTCCATGTTCGCCGCGCCTGAAGCAACCGGGGCGAGATTCCGCTCCGCAGTAGCGACAAGAGATCGCCGGTTCTCGTCCAACGAGTTCGACCGTGAATTTCGGCGGCGCGCTCGCGGGTTCGCGAACGGACACGCACACGCCGCTGGCGCAGGTCATGCCCGCCAATCCAGTGGCGACGCGCTTTCTTTGGCCAATTTCATCCGGCTTTGACCATTTCGCTCTGCCGGTAACAAGCGCAACTAACGCCTGACGCACCGGAACCCCGTACGAGGCCTGCTGGAAGTAGCGGCTGCGGTGATCCTTGTCAACTTCGCTGGCGATCTCGTCGACCCTTGGCAGCGGGTGCATCACGATCGCCTGCTGGAACGCCGGCCTCCTCAGCACACTCTGTGTTACCCGTGGATACGGCGCGGAGACGCCTTCGTCCGGCTGTTCCCGCTCCCTTTGTCTTCGCGTCAGATACAACGACAGCCGGTTACTGCGCGGCAATGCGCCGCGCCGGCGGCCTCTTTTCCTTCCGACCATCGTGAGTTGATGGGGCTCGGTATTGGTCACGTAGAGAGCGTCCAACCCAATTTCTTCGGGATCCGCGGTCGTCCCGCCGGCGTCGGCCAGGGGATCCGATTCGAACAGGCTGGCGAACGGACCAAGGGCCTCGCTCTGAATATCGACTCCGTACATACGGCGAATTTTGCTCCGCACGTGGTCGGGCAGGCCAAATCCGCGCGGCGCAATCAGGTAGGAGTCCACGCCGAAGCGCAGAAGCGCATATATGAGTGAATGAACGCTCCGGTTTTGTCGCAGGTCCCCGCAAATGGCCATGCTCAGGCCGTCTATTCGGCCGTACTCCTTCATCAGGGTGAACAGGTCTACAAGTGTCTGCGTGGGATGTTCGTTTCCGCCGTCTCCCGCGTTGATGACCGGCAAGCCGGAAAACTCCGCGACCGCCGCGGCCGCTCCCTCCCAGGGGTGTCGAAGAACGATCAGATCGCAGTAGCTGCTCCATATTCGCGCCGTGTCGCCGAGGGTTTCGCCCTTTTTGATCGAGGACGTGCCAGCATCCGTGACGGTGATCACGTCCCCGCCAAGCCGCAGCATCGCCGACTCAAATGACCCCCTGGTGCGGGTGCTCGGTTCGAGGAACAACGACCCCATGATCAGGCCTTTTCCCAGGTCGGGATACGCGGAACGGTCCTGTTCGAACTCTTCGGCGAGCCGGAGCACGTCCATGATCTGGCTGTCCGTCAGGTCGTGGATCGAAGTGACACTCGATTCATGCATTGGGCGTACCCGCCTTGCCATGATGGCAAAGGACCGTAGCGCGTTCGGCTATGTACGTCGGGCGTGTCAACTCGTTTGCCTTTCGACGCTAACAGGCTGCGCAACAATCCGTTC